>NZ_JPIK01000034.1 GCF_000717475.1 Desulfonatronum thiodismutans | reverse complement strand
ACAGGAGTTTAACAGATTGAACGTCATTTTTCCTGGAAACGAAAGTGATTTCGGTGTGTTAAGTCGCCAATTCCTGTAAGACCCCACTGCTCACTCCGTAGCCCATGGCCTTCAGTATCTGGGCCTGGGCGTCGCTTGGTTCCTCAAGCTTGCGGGTCGCTTTTCGTGCCCCGGCATTCCAACAAAGACATGAATGGAGTGTGCGCATCTGCTGCATTGTTGTGGCAGCGGAGAGCTTCAGCCCAGCCTTGGCCAATCGTAATTCCAAGAGACGCAGATAGGAGAGAGCAACAATGCAGCACAGGATGTGGCAACGGATTTTGCTGTCCGTCCAGTGCCGCATGGGTCTCATGTTGACCAAGTCATGGTCCTTGGTTTGGCGAAAGCTTTGCTCCACCATGTACCTGTCCAGGCTGGCCCTGACAATCTCATCAGTGCTCCAATCCATTCTGTCCGTGATCAGCACATTCTTTCCGAACCTGTCAATATGTCGCTCGATTCGATAATAATTTTTGCGAAAGCTCATGACCAAGCCTCCACTTTTCACGGCGAAACTCAGATCGTAAAGGCTGTCTGGAAGATACAGATCCCGGCAAATGTTTCGGTAGCGCTCCTTGATCGTGTCTTCGTTGCGCCACTGGGCAGACCTGGAACGAACCTTTGATCGGATTTCGTATAAAGCCGATTGGAGTGTTCGCATTTTCTTTTCAAATTTATACCGTTGCTTGGAGGCGGTCAGGGGGTTGTAGGTCACGATCACCGTGCGCGTCTGCCCCCAATATTCCCCGGTGCTCCGCCAAGCAGTCAATTGATCGTCCTCTCTGCCGAGCTCACGAAGTCGCCGATTTTTTTCAGTATCCACAACGATAAATTTTTCCCTGTCGACATGTACAAGCTCCTCGGCAAAGTACGTCGAGTAGCTGGTCACGAAATGCACGCCGTCCATGGCGTCAATGACTGCCATGCCGTCTTCGGAATTCATGCCCTTGTCCAAGACCACAGTCACGTCTTGCCGACCATATTTTCGCATGGCATCCAAAACGTCTTCCAGAACGCACTGAAACACCTTGGAATCATGGCAGTTGCCCTCGTATTCGCGATAGAAAAACGGCAGGCCGGTATCCCTGGCCACCAGCAAGGCAAGTCCTACCTGGCGAAGCCAGTAGCGGCCCTCTTTGCTTTTACCCGTCTGAGCCAAGTCAGATTCGGTATTGCCGGCCAAGTACGTGTAGTAGTTGGTGGTGTCGAAAAGAAAGCAATCGAACCGGGAAGTCTCTAACTGAGCCACCTTTTCGAAAAATCTTTTTGCGATCGCCTCGATTTGCTTTTGACTTACCCGGTCCCATTTTTTCCAAAACTTCTCGGATGACAAGGCTTTAACGTCCACCGGCCTGACCTGTTGGACAGCGGCTTTATCGTACCAATCCGCCAAAGCTCTCTTGGACTGAGCGTCAACCATCCTGTTGAAAACTGCATATAGGAAGTATTCGCCGACAGATGGTCCAGCCTCGTTTTTTCCTTTGGGGACGACCTCGTCCACGATCTGAGCAATCCCAACATCCTGATCAATCAAATTGGCCAACCACAACGCGCCAAATTCCTGAACCTGAATTTTCTCCAACGCAGATTCGGCCCCTGTTGCCAAAGACATGATCCTCTCCGGGGAACCAAGATAGACTTGGTTGGTAACCTTTGGCTTGCCGTCGATCCGCGCCATCTCCCGGACATAGTAGTAGGGCCTGCCCTTTTTGATCTTCTTGTGCAGATGAGGCATGCAGAGGACATATCAGTAGGGTCTAACAGTGTCAATAAGAAAGTTTATAAATTTATAAAATTAAACGTTTTTTTGACAAAAAGCAGAGATATCAGTAGGGTCTTACGCAAAAGGCCAGGTTAACATGCAGAAATTATTGCGGAAAAGGCTGGATTTGGCGCGATGCGGTTACAGTCCTGTTGAAAACAGGGACTTGTTGGCCCCGCCATGTTTTGGGGCGAGGATGAGTTGAGCGGTTTTCCCCAAAAAAAAAAAA
>NZ_JPIK01000033.1 GCF_000717475.1 Desulfonatronum thiodismutans | reverse complement strand
CTCAAATTTTGCCTTGGCCATACGATCCCCCTAACGTGAATTTTGAGTGAAAATGTTGCCGAAGAACAACGACGGCGCAAAAATAAAACAAAAAGCGCTCCCGACCGAGTCGTCCATAGAGATGGAGCCCACAACCGGATTTGAACCGGTGACCTCTTCCTTACCAAGGAAGTGCTCTACCGACTGAGCTATGTGGGCTCGGTATGCTGCGTGGAGCAAATAGGGAGGCCGATGTGGAGCGGGAAACGGGACTTGAACCCGCAACCCTCAGCTTGGAAGGCTGATGCTCTAGCCAATTGAGCTATTCCCGCACAGGCGCTGACACATTTATGTTCGTGTAGTCCAGCAACAGGCCCTTGAAACGTCCTGTCTCCTACAGCAATTTCAAAAAATATGGTGGAGGGGGGAGGATTTGAACCTCCGAAAGCTTACGCTGACAGATTTACAGTCTGTTCCCTTTGGCCACTCGGGAACCCCTCCGATCAACCATCTGGTCGACTTCATGGAGCTGGCGATGGGATTTGAACCCGCAACCTGCTGATTACAAGTCAGCTGCTCTACCGTTGAGCTACGCCAGCCACAAAGAGAGAGGCATTTACATGGGGCTTGAAAAAAATGCAAGCTCTCCAGGCCTTTTTTTTTCAGAATGACGCGGTAGACATTGTCGATACCCTCGGAGCAACTTGAATTCCTTACCCGAATCGGCCCGAAATCCCGGAAGAAGAATCTCGCGATGGTGCAGACTGATCCACCCCACGTTGGGCCCCGAGCCATATAGCGGATCGAACAGCACAGCATGGCCGATGGAAGCCAAATGCGCCCGAATCTGGTGGCGACGGCCCTTGTAAATTTCCACCCGAACCAGAGTAACCTCTCCGGCACGTTCCCACACAGCATCCCAAGGGACTTTTGGGACGACTCCCCCTCCCAAGCACGCCGCAGCCCCCAAAACGTCCGCTACCTCCAGACACTCCGCCTTGGGTGCGACCAGAGGCGTCACCCGAGTCCAGCGTAACGCATCCGGCTCTTCCTCGCTCAAAGCCCGCACCTTGCGCCGCTTGGCCGTGTCCAATGCCGACCGGATCACCACGGAGGACGTCAGTCGGCCGCAAACCAGGGCCCAATACGTTTTGCGCACCCGTCCCTGATCCTGCCACGTGGCATAGTCCCTGGCCGCCCGTTCATGCAGGGCCGCCAGGACCAGACCGGAAACCGAATGGTCCAGACGGTTCAGGAAGGTCGCTGAAGCTCCGGGGAACAGATCAGGCAAGGCCTCCTCCAGAGTCAGCCTTGCTCTGCCCACTCCCTGGTTCCGCGGCTTGCCCGACAAACTTTGGCAAAACTCCTCGAAAAGTCTCTCGGGAAGCCGCTCGCAGTGTACCCCGGCAGGCTTGACCAGAGCCGCGAAATCAGCGTTTCGAACCGCAACCTGAATTGTCGGGGGCTCGGCCTCCAGATGCGTCCAAACGTCTCCTTGTCGCGCCGAGTCGCACTTTTGAACGTTTACGTGGCCCCCTATCCGAACCCGCTGCCCCCTGGACACCCGAAACCCGGCCACCCGAACCCGCCCATCCACATCAACCGGACATTCCTCAAAAATCCGCCTCGCCCCCCGCCTTCCCAATCCCGGTACCAGTCGTGCCAGGGCTTGATCCAGACGCAAACCATGGCAGTCGTCCGGAATCGCATACTCCGATGAGAAGGGCTCGAAACCCGGCATATCAAGGCTGATTTCAGTCATTGGTTCTCAATGTATCCCCCTGCTCTTTTGCCCTCACCTCCCATCAAGCCAGGAGGTAAAAGCCGAGATCCTTTGCATACGGTGGTGGGTTGTAAAATTCCGCGTCTACCTGCTCACCCTGGACGCTTCTGACGATGACACGTCGTTCGATCAATGAGTGCAATGTATCGTCCAGGCGAAAGGAGACTTCGAGAAAGTCACCGGGTTTGACATTGAGCGGCCCTGTTGTCACCCTAAAGCCGATTTCGGTCAGGGCGATCTCTTCGACCAGGATGTTTCCGTAGCTCTTGGCCGAAGGGTGTTCGAGCACTCCGTCCAGGCGGACTTTTTTCCGGTAGATTTTTCTCTTTTCCGGCCGTTGCTCTGTTTCCTGTTCAAGCACGGGCTGGAGTTCCACGGCCACGGATGCATCGGGCGCGCATTCCAGCACCGCCTTGTCCTGAACAAGACGCTCCTCAAGAAAGGTGATCAGCCCCTTGGCATGGCTAGGCTTCACGGT
Organism: Desulfonatronum thiodismutans; assembly: GCF_000717475.1. Lineage (NCBI taxonomy): Bacteria > Pseudomonadati > Thermodesulfobacteriota > Desulfovibrionia > Desulfovibrionales > Desulfonatronaceae > Desulfonatronum > Desulfonatronum thiodismutans. The sequence goes on along the minus strand of NZ_JPIK01000033.1, from coordinate 3,577 downwards.
ATGGACAAAAATGCTCAGGGTGACGCCCATTTCTCTCTTGAGAGCATCATAGGACGTGAGCATCCGCGATCTGGCTTGATCCGCGGCCTGACTGTCGGTTCCGGGCAGCAGGGCGATGAACTTGTCGCCCTCGTAGCGGAAGACATTATCTGATTTTCTGAAGGTTGAGCGGAGAATGCCGGCCACCTTTTTCAGCAGCTCATCAGCAGCCTTGCGTCCCTTCTCCTCGTTGATCCGCTTGAACTTGTCGATGTCAATGATCATGATGGAAAGATCATGGCCATACTGGCGCAGCATCAGCTCCCTGTTGCTCAGCATCCGCTCCAGGGAACACCTGTTTTTCAACCCGGTCAAGGAGTCCGTCGTGGCCATTTTCCGCAGCGACTGCTGGTAGGAGAGTCGTTCGATGGCCATGGATGCCTGCTCCGTAATGGATTCCAGTATTTTTAATTCTTCCGGGGTATACGGCAATCCGCTCATTTTATTGACAAGCTCGACGACACCAAAAAACTGTTGATTGATTTTGAGCAATGTCCCCATGCAGGACAGCGGTTCAAAATCAACATACAGTCCCATGCGCCCGGCCAGGTGGGTATCATGGAATATATCTAAAGAAATCAGTGGCATATCCCGTTCCGCGAGATATCCGGACAGCCCTTTGCCACGGGGTACTCTGAGCCCCTGGAGTCGTTCCTTGTTCAGCCCCTCCACGGCGCTGAAGATCACGTCCTCGCCCTTCGGGTCCTTGAGCAGTATGGCCCAGTGCATTGGTTCAAAAATGGACCCGATATGGAACATGACGATATCCATCACCTCCCTGGCGGTTCCGGCCTGTGACAGGGACTTGCCGAAAGCAAACCCCACATCGTGGAGGGAGGCGTTCTCGCTGGCCTGGCGATGGTCGTGCGCACCGTGCGTGACGTCTCGATGCGCAAGCCTGGTATTCACCCTGGAGAGATTAAAGCTCATCCAGAGCATGCTCTCCTGGATCTCACCGGGGGTTGGAAACACGAACCGGTAGAACTCGGAAATCCGTTCCATTTCCCTGTTCATGGCCTTGATCCTGGCGATGACGTCGATCTTGTCCAGGTCGACAAGCCGCTCGATTTCAGGGGCCAGCACCGGGGGGCAGACCGTCTCGTTCTCAAAGGACCCAACACCCTGGGTCCAGCAGATGAAGTTCGAGAGAGCCACGATGGAGATGAGCAGCGCCTGATCAGTGGGCAGGCTCTCGGCTGGGAAACTCCGGTGATGGTACTTCACCGGCAGAATGATGCTGTCGGGCAAGCCCCAGAGGGAGCAGAAGTAAGCTCCCACGTCGTCATGACCAAGGCCGAGGGTTTCCCGTTCCAGATCGACGATCGTCTTCTGGAACGAGCCGATATCGTGAAGAAATTCACCGTAGTCCTTGTGACCTTGAAGATCGAGAAAGATTTTCCCCACGTCGTGCAGGAGACCGGCGACATATGCTTCTTCAGGGTTTGGAAGCTCAAGTTTCTTTGCGAGCTCCATGGCAAGTACGGCCACGGACAGGGAATGCCGCCAAAAATGGATCCGATCGAACGTTCTTGAGTTGGATGTCGCGAACAGCCCCTGGAATACGGTCATCCCGATGCACAGCTTCCTGATTGGGTCAATCCCAAGAAAAACAACGGCTTCCGTCAGCGTGGAGATCTTCCGCGAAAGACCAAACCCCGCGGCATTCACCATCTCCAGCACCTTGGCCGCAATCCCGGGATCAGATTCGATCACCCGGGCCACATCCTTCACGGAAACATCCTCGTCCCCGACCATTTCCAGAAGCTTCAAGGCTGCCTGAGGAAAGCTGGGCAGCCTGCGCCCTTCGAGAGTGATGACTTTTTTCAATTCATCTGAGGAGGGCAGTTCTATGACGTGTTTCATTGATCACCTGAATCATTTCGTGTTCCGCGAAAAAATGGAAAAAACCGAAAATCGGAACCCATGGTGGAGCGTGCATTCATGGCTTTCTTGGACATAAGCCACATGAATGGTCAAAGCAACACCCCACGGACATCATCCCCAGACCCCCGACAAGCTCATCCCAAGGCTTAATTTTGATCTGTCGAATGGCCTTTGAGAGCAAGAGTTTTGTCGATAGGCTTCACCAGAAGACGGAGGCTACGCCAAGGAGAGAGCCGACCGCAAGTGCCCAACGCATACTTCGACCATTTTGCAACATATTGCGGCCCAGCCTTGACTTTTCCGCAAAGCTATGCAGAAAAGTCGGAAAAAAGGATGTGCATGGTCATGGATCGTTTGTATGAAAAGCATATTGTCGGCGACCTGAAGAAAAAGATGGTCTTTTTGACCGGTCCGCGGCAAGTGGGCAAGACATGGTTGGCAAAGCGCATTGCCGGTGCTGTCCCGGATAGCGTGTACCTGAACTACGACAGCGCTGGAGACAGGGAAATAATCAGGAACGAAGCCTGGCTCGGCAAGACCAGGCTGTTGGTCCTGGATGAACTGCACAAGATGAAGGGCTGGAAAAATTATCTCAAAGGCGTCTATGACACAAAACCCGAGCAGATGATGATCCTGGTGACCGGCAGCGCCAGGCTCGAAGCCCTGCGTCAGGCCGGTGACTCCCTGGCCGGAAGATTTTTCAGGCATCGAATGATGCCCTTTAGCCCGGCGGAACTGACCAGGGTCAAGGCCTCATTGGATTTTCCGAAACTGCTCGAACAGGGAGGCTTTCCCGAACCCTACCTGGCCTCGGACGAGGCCGATGCCAACAGGTGGCGGATGCAATATGTTGATGGCCTGATCCGGACCGATATTCTTGATTTTGAAAAAATCCAGGACTTCAAAGCCATTCAACTCGTCCTCGACCTCTTGCGCTCCAGGACTGGTTCGCCCATTTCCTACTCTTCCATAGCTGAGGACGTCCAAATTGCGCCGAACACCGTCAAAAAATACATCCATATCCTGGAATCCCTGTACATTGTCTTTCGCGTAACGCCGTTTTCCAAAAACATTGCCCGGTCCATTCTCAAGGAGCCCAAAATCTATTTCTACGACACTGGACTCGTCCAAGGTGATGAAGGAGCCCGTTTTGAAAACATGACGGCAGTTTGCCTCTTGAAGCATGTTCATGGGCTGACTGACATTCTTGGTCAGCCCTGGGCGTTGCATTACCTCCGCACCAAGGATGGCGCGGAGGTGGACTTTTGTCTTATCAGGGACAAGACGCCGGAATTGATGATCGAAGTGAAGCGCTCTGACGCGAAACCAGCGCGCAATCTCGTCAATTTTCACAAAAAATACGCCATTCCCGGGATACAACTCGTACTGCACCTGAAACGGGAAAAACAGGCGCAAGGCATCGATATCCGCGCGGCTCAGGAGTATCTCTGCTCCTTGTTCATCTAGTTTTCATCCAGAAACGGCCCTTTTTCCTTTTGACTGCGTCAGTCTTCACAATTATTTCGTCAACGCATTGATATACGCCTCCTCATAATTGATTGACTTCCTTACCAAAAGGAAAAACTGCTCGTTTCCGAATTGAAAACCGGCAGTTGAAACATCCGGAAACTCACCTAACTCAACTTTCGGGGTT
>NZ_JPIK01000032.1 GCF_000717475.1 Desulfonatronum thiodismutans | reverse complement strand
GCCGAGATAATGGCGTAGTACGATGTGTGTGTTGGTAGGGAAGGGGTCACCAGCGAGAACGACAGAGAGAAGGTGGTCGGCAGCGTCAGATTTGTATAAGAGACAAGGTGCAATCTGTTAAACTCCTGTTCAACACCACGCAAAAAAAAACATTGACAACAATCATGAAAGCGCCTATCAATATCTTTCTCGCTTTTTCCTGACAAAAAAGATTGCCTTAATCTCACATCAAACCGGAGGATCATTGAACATGTCGCTTCAGAAAGGATCAAAAACCATATTTCTCACCCTGCCCTTGCTTGTCCTGTCCTTGATCTTTCCCGCGGTCCAGTCGGCGCATGCCGCGGAGGTCAACATATATTCCGCGCGGCAGGAGCATTTGATCAAGCCGCTTCTGGACGAGTTTTCCGCCCAGACCGGAATCACCACCAACCTGCTCACCGGCGAGGGCCCTGCGCTTCTGGAACGGTTGCGCAGCGAAGGCCGCAACAGTCCCGCGGACGTACTGATCACCGTTGACGTCGGCAACCTGGTGGCCGCGAAGCAGGCCGGCGTCCTGCAGGCGGCCCGCTCCACCGTGCTGGAAGAGAACATCCCGGCCCAGTACCGCGACGACGAGGGGTATTGGTACGGTCTCTCCTCACGAGCCCGGATCATTTACTACGACCCCGAGCGGATCGATCCCGAAAAGATCACCACCTACGAAGCCCTGGCCGACCCGGCGCTGGGCAAGGTGATCTGCGTTCGCAGTTCCTCCAACATCTATAACCAATCCCTGGTGGCTTCGATGATCGCCCACCATGGCGTGGAACAAACCGAAGCTTGGGTACGGGGATTCGTGAACAATTTCGCCCGTCGACCCCAGGACAACGATACCGCGCAGATCCGCTCCGTGGCCTCCGGCGAGTGCGCCGTGGGCATTGCCAACAGCTACTATTTCGGACGGCTCCTGGCTTCCGAAGATCCGGCGGACCAGGACGTCACCGCCAAGGTGAGCGTGATGTGGCCCAACCAGGACGATCGCGGCACCCACATGAACCTCAGCGGCGGCGGGGTGACGCAAAGCGCCCGGAACATCGACGAAGCCGTGAAGCTCCTGGAGTTTCTCTCAAGCCAGCAGGCCCAGGACATCTACGCCCGGGACAACAACGAATATCCGGTCAATCCCCAGGTCCAACCCAGCGGCCCGGTGGTTCAGATGGGCGAGTTCAGGGCTGACGACCTTAATCTGTCCTTGATCGAAAAATTCAATGCCGAAGCCGTGCGGGTCATGGACCGCGCCGGTTGGCGGTAAATCCCCCGCCACAACATCGTTTGCCCGGAAACAACCTCTGAGGTAAACATCTCCTGTCGTAGGGCGCGAATTGATTTCGCCCTCGACCCTGACAACTGATATACCCAACCCCAGCCCTGACGCGGTTCCTTAACCGCGTCGGGGCTCATTCCATTCACCGGAGTCACTGCTTGCGCATCTGGATGTTCATGGTTCTGGGCCTTGCCGCCCTTGTGGCCGCGCCGATCCTGGTGATTATGGCCCACCTGTTCGTTCCTTCATTGGAAGTGTGGCAACATTTGGCCACCACGGTCCTGCCCCGCTACGTGGGCAATTCCCTGGGTCTGATGCTTGGCGTGGGTGTGGGAACCCTTGTGCTGGGGGTGAGCACGGCCTGGCTGGTGAGCATGACCAGCTTCCCCTGGCGGCGTTTTTTCGAGTGGAGCCTGATCATCCCTCTGGCCATCCCGGCCTACGTCATTGCCTTCACCTATACCGGACTGCTGGAGTACGGCGGCCCGGTGCAGACCCTGCTGCGGGAAACCTTTGGCTGGCGGTCCGCGGCGGACTATTGGTTCCCTCAGATTCGTTCCCTGCCCGGGGCCATCGTGATGATGACCCTGGTCTTCTATCCTTACGTCTACATGCTCTCCCGGGCGGCTTTTCTGGAGCAGTCGGTCTGCGTCCTGGACGCCAGCCGGACCCTGGGCAGAGGTGCCTGGAGCACCTTTTTCGGCGTGGCCCTGCCCCTGGCCAGGCCCGCGGTCGCCGGGGGCCTGGCCCTGGCCCTGATGGAGACATTGAATGATTTCGGAACAGTGGATTTCTTCGCCGTGGACACGTTCGTCACGGGAATCTACCGGACCTGGCTGGGACTGGGACAGCCGGCCATCGCCGCCCAACTGGGCGCGGTGCTGATGTTCTTCATTCTGGGGCTGATTCTTCTGGAGCGCTGGTCCAGGCGGGGACGGGTCAGCCACACCACGGGCTACTACCGGCAACTGCCCCGGTTCCAGCTTTCCGGCATCTCCGCCGGGCTGGCCTTCACGGTCTGCTTTCTGCCGGTGTTCTTCGGATTCATTCTCCCGGTGGGCGCGATGGTTATCTGGACATGGCAAACCTGGAATTTCGTCGATCCGCGCTATCTGCGCATGGCCGGAACAAGCCTCTCCCTGGCCGGGATCAGCGCCGTAGCGGCGGTTGGGACCGCGGTCCTGCTGGCCTACGGTCGCAGGCTGGTTCCGGGCAAGGTCACCGGGATCGCCGTTCAAACGGCTTCCCTGGGCTACGCCATCCCCGGGGCGGTCATCGCCTTGGGCATCATGATCCCCTTCGCCTTTCTGGACAACGCCGTGGACAATCTGGCCCGCACGCTCTTCGGCTACTCCACGGGCCTGCTGCTTACCGGCACCTGGACCGCGCTGATCTTCGCCTACGTGGTCCGCTTCCTGGCCGTGTCCACCAATACCGTCGAAGCCAGCCTGCAAAAGGTCACGCCCAACATGGACGGCGCGGCCAGGACCCTGGGCCTGTCCGCCGGTCAGACCCTGCGCCGGGTGCACGGGCCGATCATGCGCGCCAGCCTGCTCAGCGCTGGAGTCCTGGTTTTCGTGGACGTAATGAAGGAACTGCCGGCCACCTTGATGATGCGCCCCTTTGGTTTGAACACCCTGGCCATCCGCTCCTACGAGCTGGCCTCGGACGGCCTGCTCAAGGAGTCGTCCAGCTCATCCCTGGCCATTGTCCTGGCCGGGATCATCCCCGTGATTCTGGCCAGCCTGATGATCGCCAGATCCAGACCCGGGCAGACGTAACCACCGACTCATGCAACAGCTTTTTCCCCCAACCCACGACAACAGCGAAAGGCCCTTTCCATGTCCCTGATCCTCGGCGATATTCGCCATGCATACGGCCCCAAGACCGTCCTGCAAAACATCAACCTCGAAGTCCAACCCGGCGAAGTGGTCTGTCTGCTCGGACCATCGGGCTGTGGGAAGACCACTCTGTTGCGGCTGATAGCCGGACTGGAGGAACTCCAACACGGCCGGATTCTGATCGACGACCAGGTCATCGCGGACCAGCATCGCCAGATGCTTCCGGAACGGCGCGGCACCGGCTTTCTGTTCCAGGACTTCGCCCTCTTTCCCCACCTGACGGTCCTGGAAAACACCATGTTCGGGCTGACGGCCGTCGCGTCCAAGGAAACCCGCCGACAAAAGGCGCTTCAAGCCCTGGAGCAGGTCAACATGCGGGATTTCGCGGCGGTCTATCCGCACGAACTCTCCGGGGGTCAGCAACAGCGCGTGGCCCTGGCCCGGGCCCTGGCTCCCAGCCCGCGGATCATCCTCTTGGACGAGCCGTTTTCCAGCCTGGACGCCCGGCTCCGGGTCCAGATCCGCGATCAGACCCTGCACGTGCTCAAATCCAGCGGCGTGGCCACGGTCATGGTCACCCACGATCCCGAGGAAGCCATGTTCATGGGCGACCGGATCGTGCTCATGCACCAGGGCCGGATCGTTCAGACCGGCACCCCCGTGGAACTGTACTCCAAGCCGGTGAACGCCTTCGTGACGACCTTTTTCAGCGATGTGAACGTGATCAGGGGAATGGTTCAGGGCGGACAGCTCGCCACCCCGCTTGGACGGGTAGCCTCCGCCGGGTTTCAGGACGGGGCCGAGGTTGAAATCATGTTTCGACCGGAAACGGTCCAGATATTCGAGGCGGACACGACTCCTCCGGCATCCAGTGTGCCGGGGGAAGTGCTGGCCACCCGGCTCCTGCCCGGAGCGACCCTGGTCCACCTGCGTATTGCGTCGCATGCGCACGGGACCCCGGAGAAACCCGGTTACACTCCTGACAACGCCGGAGAGGGCATCCACCTGCATGCCCGGGTCCCCTGCCTCTTCCCCATGCCCGAGGGTGCGCGCGTCCACGTCCATGTTCCCATGGACCAAGTCTACGTCTTTCCGGCGGAATCTTCCTGAGTTCGTGTTCTGACAGCTCAAGCGCCCTTGCGCGCGACATGCAGCAGGGAAAAGTAGGACAACTTTTCCGGGACCTGATCCAGGTTCTCGTACACGGCCTCCCCATCCAGGCCGCATCGCTCGATCAGTCTGGCCCGGTCCGCCAGTCCGCGCTCTTGCAGGGCCGCCTTGAGCGCGGGGAAACGCTTGGCCGGCTTGAGGACCACGGCGGCATCCGCCGCGTCCAGCAGCTTTGCCAGTCGATCCAGGTCGCTGTTGCCCGTAGCCACCACCAAACTCTCGTCGCCCTCCACCAACGTCTGTTCCAGCCGGGCCGCGGCCGCCTGGAAGGAGGTGATGCCCGGAATGATCCGCACCTCCGCCAAGCCGTCCCGAGCCCGCAGTTCCCGCAGCAAGTGCCCGAAGGTACTGTAGATCAGCGGGTCGCCCAAGGTAATGAACGCCGCATGACGTCCGCCGTGCAGACATTCCAGCACGGCCTCGGCGTTCCTGCCCCGGGCCGCCGTGCGCACCGCGTCGTCCCTGGTCATGGGGAAGTCCAGCCGCCGGATTTCCACATCCTCCCGTAAATGCGGCCGAATGATGTCCAGGGCCACGGAAAAATCATTCTTGGTCGAAGCCGGGGCAAAGACCACGTCCACTTCGGACAAAGCCTTGACCGCCGCCAGGGTGATCAGTCCCGTATCCCCGGGGCCGACGCCGATTCCGTATAATATGCCGTTTTGCATCAAAATATTCCAGTTTTCCAAAAAATAAAGAGACGAACCAGTGGTTCCCCGGCGATATCTACCAATACAACCAAACCAACAACAACCCCAGCAAAAGCCGGTAAATCACGAAGGGTTGCATCCCCACCGTGCGGATAAATTTAAGAAAGAAATGGATGCAGAGATAGGCGCTGATCCCGGCCAGCACCGTGGCCACGATGATCATCCCCCACTGCGTGGGCTCCGGCTGGCCGAAAAGCTGCCTGGCCTCCAGGGCCCCGGCCAGGAAAATCACCGGAATGGACAGCAGGAAGGAAAACCGGGCCGCGGCCTCCCGGCTCAGGCCCAGAAATAGACCGGCGGTCATGGTTGCTCCGGAGCGGGACGTACCGGGAATCAGGGCCACGGCCTGAGCGCAACCGATGATCAGGATGTCCAGCCAAGTCAGGCCATTCTCGTTGCGCCCCCCTTTGTGCCGCCAATCCGCCCAGCCCAGAAGCAGCCCGAAAAACATCAGCCCAAAGGCCAGAATCAATGGGTCGCGCAGATGTGTGGCTACCACGTCCCGAAAAGCCAGTCCGGCCAGCCCCACCGGAATTGTCCCCAGGATCACGGCCCAGGCCAGTCGAGCCCCAGGGCCGCTCCCCTTGCCGGTCAAGGAACGGAAAAAATCCCGGGCCATTTCCAGCAGATCCCGGCGAAAATACCAGACCACGGCCGCCAGGGTTCCCATATGCACGGCCACGTCAAAAGTCAGCCCTTGGTCTTCCCATCCCGTGAACACGGATACCAGGATCAGGTGGGCGGAACTGGAAATGGGCAGGAATTCCGTCAGACCCTGGACCAGGGCCAAGACGACGGCTTGAAAAAAATCCATGAATGCTCCGGGATTTGTTATTCTGGGATTGATGAAGGGCTACGAGCCCAGGGCGTTGAGCATGTTTTCCAGGCGTAAGCACTCCCGGGCCATTTCCTCGGCGGTCATCTCCGCCGGAACCCGGTACGGCCGCCCGTAGACCACCCGGCACCGAGCGCCGGGCCAGGGAAGCTGGAACTTGTCCCAGGCTTTCTGGAAGACAAAGGACCGGGACATGAATACCCGCAAGGGAATCAGGGGCGCACCCGCCTTGGAGGCCAGATACACGACCCCCTCCTTGACCTTGTGCCGGGGGCCGCGCGGACCGTCCACGGTGACCACCACGTCCGCATTGCGCGCGCGCATCTCCTTGCGAGCAGCAATCAACGCGGCCACCCCGCCCCGACGGCTGGAGCCCCGAGCGAGCTGAATGCCGAAACGAGTCAGGACCTGGGACAAAAACTCCCCGTCTCGACTCTGGCTGACCACGGCCACGGCGCCCTGGTTGCGGTGCAAATAGATCAAAGGGAACAACTCGTCATGCCAGATCGGCACGACCATGGGCACTTCTCGCCGCATCCCTTCAACATCTTCCAACCCTTCCTGGGAAAACCGCAACGTCCGACTCAGCACTTTGGTGAACAAAACAGCTGGAGGGACAAACCAAAGAGGATTGACGCGAATGCCCATGGCGAGGCTTCTAAACCGGATGCCGGTTGGAGACAAGGGAAGGATTGCGCCCTTACCACCCACAAACAACCAGCTCGATGTCTCATCGCAATCGAAATCGCAATCGCAATCGAAATCGATCAGCACACCAACATTCCACCTCCTGACTCCTGAATCCTGATCCCCTCTGATATTGAAAAAACAAATACTACGCGCCTCATAAGATAGAAACAATCAATTTGATTTCTCACCCCGGCTGTGCTTGTTTATATGCTTCACTCAAAACCCTTCAGCCCCAAAGGAATCCCATCCATGAACAATACACATCTCGACTGCAAAGGCCTCCCCTGCCCGCAACCGGTTCTCCAGTGCAAGCAATATATCGACGCCCAACAGCCCAAAATCGTGAGCGTCGAAGTGGACAACGAGGCTGCCTTGCAGAACGTGACCCGGTTTCTGGAAAATCAAGGCTACCGGGTCGGCAATGAGCAAACCGCCCAAAACGAATGGCGGATCACGGGAGAGCGGGAAGCCGGCGCCCAGGCGGACAAAGCCCAGGCCGACCAAACCGCCACGCCAGCCCAGGACACCAAGACCCTGATCTTCCTGACGGCTCCGGGCATTGGCGAAGGCGATCCAGGCCTGGGCGAAAAGCTGATGCTTAATTTCCTGGCCACCCTGCCGGAAATGGGCCCCCAGTTGTGGCGGATGATCCTGGTCAACGGGGCAGTGCGACTGGCCGTACAGGACAGCCCGTGCCTGGAAGCCCTGCAAAAGCTGGAAGCGGCCGGAGTGACCATCCTGGTCTGCGGCACCTGCCTGACCCACTTCGAGTTGCTGGACAAAAAAGCCGTGGGCCAGACCACCAACATGCTGGACGTTGTCACCAGCCTCCAACTGGCCGAAAAGGTCATCCGGCCCTGACGAATCCGCAGAATGTCTTGAAATCCTGTCCACGCCAAAAAGCTCAGACACCCCTCTAAAGCTCCCCCGCACCAGGATTCCCGCGTACGCGGGAATCCTGGTCACACGACGCCGACCGCGACCTGTCCTCGTTCCGAGCCGCCAACCCAACGCCCTGCACGCTGTACACCGGCGTCCCTCCATCCAGCATTCCGCCTGTGGACACGATTGGTCTCTTCGTTGTATGTTGCCCATTACAGATCAGAGTAGGCCACCATGCCCCCCTCGCTCACCGGATAATCACCGTTCCCGCCATATGCAAAGAGAGATACTTATGAAATCAAAAGATATGAAAATAACCATATCCACCAAAAAAAATTCGCTTAAACCCTTGCTTAATAAAAACAAGGAAATTAATCGAACTATCAAGAAGGCTGCCAGTGAACTTGAATTGGTTAATGAACTCAACTTTCGGGGTTG
>NZ_JPIK01000031.1 GCF_000717475.1 Desulfonatronum thiodismutans | reverse complement strand
CGGTAATGGTTTTCATTCGGTGTCGGAATCGGGATAGGGATCGGATTCAGGTTATAGGCGAATAACTCAACTTTCGGGGTTGCTGTTACAGTCTGACTAAATGTCAATATGTTGAAAATTAAGAGGGTTTTTGCTTGAAAGATCCTTTCTCACTGTTTAGAATGTAACTTCTTCACGGTAACAATACAAAACAGGAGAAAGGATCAAATGCAAATTAACTATTTTCAATTCGACGGTCAAGACGAAACACAGTATTCAAATCGGCTCAAAAAGTTTTGCTCTGAATTCAATTTGGCAACAATTCTTAATAGATCTGGAATACGCAAAGAAAAAGGAATTTCCGCAAAAAATATATTTTTTACTTTGTTTTCATTACCATTTCTTGGGCTTGACATCTTTCATGGTGTAGTAAACAACAATCAAACTCCATACGGTAAAGACGTCGTATATGATTTTCTGAAATCAGAAAAATTCAACTGGAGAAAATTTTGTTTGCTTTTGGCTGCAAAGATTACATCACTTTATGAAGAACTGACCAACAAAAATAGAGAAAAAGTCCTGATCATAGACGACTCAAGCCTGAAGCGGCCAAGATCAAAAGCTGTTGAACTCCTGGCAAGGATCTATGATCACAGCGAAAAAAGATACTTTAAAGGATTCAGATTCCTTTCCGTATGTTGGTCTGACGGAGCAAGCACCTTGCCATTGGATTTTGCCATAATGTCCTCTGCAAATCCAAATAACCAGATACAGGGCATAAAAAAGGAAGTGGACAAAAGATCTTCGGGATACAAAAGACGCTTGGAAGCTGTAGGCAAGTCTACTGAACTTTTAGAGCCCATGGTCAAGAGAATCCTGAACTTTGGAATTAAAGCAGAATATGTGCTTATGGATAGTTGGTTCGCAATGCCAAGCATAATCAAGAGCCTACGCCAGCACATCCATGTTATATGCATGATCAAAAGAACACCCAATATACATTACACATTTCGTGGTAGACAATGTTCGGTGGATGATATCTATCGCCAGATTAAAAAACGCCCAGGCAGGGCCAAAATATTAGCCAGTGCCCGGGTCGAAATGAAATATGGTGGACAAGCCAAAATTGTTTTTGTCAGAGATCGACATAATAAAGACTGGTTGGCCATTTTGACCACGGATATCGATTTGCCGGACGAGGAAGTTGTTCGCATCTACGGAAAGCGTTGGGACATCGAGGTCTTCTTCAAGATGTGCAAGCAGCACCTTGGTCTGGAAAAGGGCATACAATCGAGGGACTTTGACAGTCAGGTCGCTCACACTTCCATCGTGATGGCCAGGTACATGTTCCTGTCCCTGGAACAAAGACGCCAGGATGACCCCAGAACCTTTGGCTCATTGTTCAGAGCTTGTTGCGAGGAAATGAGGGATCTGGACTTCATGGCCGCACTGAAACGTATTCTTGAGCTCGCAGTAGACAAGCTGCGCAGAGCGGGACAATACGCAGAGCAGATATTCACCGCCATGATTTCCGAAGTATTCGGGGCAGCTATCGAGTTCTTCGGCTTGAACCAGGAATTATGTCAAAGATCGTAAATAGTTGCTCAGCAAGCCGCAACCCCGAAAGTTGAG
>NZ_JPIK01000030.1 GCF_000717475.1 Desulfonatronum thiodismutans | reverse complement strand
CAACCCCGAAAGTTGAGTATATAACATGTCGCCCCTTTGGGGCTGAAATCAAGCCCTGAAAGGGCGGAACAAGTACAGCCCAGGGCAACGCCCTGGGATATCAATGAGATTTTTTATCCAGCCCTGAAGGGGCGGCCTAAAAGGGTGAGGCTCATCAAAAAATGCGTAATGCTCCCTTCAAGGCCTGCTCCTCATCGTCAAAAATGGTCACGGATGCGTCCACCATTTCCTCCGAGGTTGGCTTTATGTCCCGCTTTTTGAATGAATTTATGGCTGCCGCATAAAGCTGACCGCGGGAGAAGGCATAATGCTGACTTCGGCGTCGAGAGAAAGTTGGGTTGCATATTTTAAAATTTTGAAATAATTGATTAATATTTAGTTTTTTGTTGAAGGGTTCTACCTGGAATTGGTAGGAGGTAGGGTCTGGAATTTGGGGGGCAGAATTTTGTGAGTTCCGCATAATACCGCTGTTCCCGCGACGCATCCGCGTCGCGGGAACGGGCCGGGGCTGACTGCCCCGGCCCGTTATATGCCTTTGGAGATTTGATGACACCTGAACAAAACTTACTAATTATGAAATGGCAATTTGCAGCAACCATTCTAATGGGGCTGGATTATTTTATATCCGATAGTTTTAGAGAGAAAGCTAATGCATATATCAAGACTTACTTTCAAGGTATGCAAGAAAGGATAGATGCTGACGTTATTCAAGCGTTTAGCGAGTTTAAAGGGAAACTATTTCATGTGTTGATTTCGCTTATTCAAATTGCTGTTGGTGTTGGGTTCTTTGTGCTTAGTCGCTATATAGATGAAAATGCAATATGGCTACTTATAGGAACATTACTAATTGCTGTTTTTTTCATTATTGCCGGATTTAATTTTGCATTTAGTGCTGTTTTTGATTTTTTAACAAAATTGGGAATAGCTGCTCCTTTTAGATTTCTTACAACATTTTTAGTTGGTTCGCCTAAAGGTCCAATAGCGGCAATTGGCTTTATTTGTTTAATTTTCTCATTCTATTTGAGGTATTCGTATAATGGCATATAACAAGCAAAGGCAGCAGACGCGTACCGCGCAGCTGCTTTGAGCGTAGCGACACAAAGAATTCCGATTGAGGTATTTTAATTTCTATGAAGTCATTTTTGGGTTCGTTTTTCGGCAAGATTACTGGCTCACTTTTTATTGCCATCTGCGCACTGCTTGGGTTTGGTCCCGATGAATGGGCTGAATATCTAATTGACTCAACTTTCGGGGTT
>NZ_JPIK01000029.1:2500-5034 GCF_000717475.1 Desulfonatronum thiodismutans | reverse complement strand
GAAGTATAGAGAGGTTAAGACTCACGGTCTATTAGTACTGGTCAGCTGAGCGCATCGCTGCGCGTACACCTCCAGCCTATCAACCTGGTGGTCTACCAGGGACCTTTAGGGAATCACTTCCAGGGAGACCTAATCTTGAGGCAGGCTTCCCGCTTAGATGCTTTCAGCGGTTATCCTTGCCGAACGTAGCTACCCAGCTGTGCCGCTGGCGCGACAACTGGTCCACCAGAGGTTCGTCCATCCCGGTCCTCTCGTACTAGGGACAGGCCCTCTCAAGTCTCCTCCGCCCACAGCAGATAGGGACCAAACTGTCTCACGACGTTTTAAACCCAGCTCGCGTACCACTTTAAACGGCGAACAGCCGTACCCTTGGGACCTGCTCCAGCCCCAGGATGTGATGAGCCGACATCGAGGTGCCAAACCGCGTCGTCGATGTGAACTCTTGGACGCGATCAGCCTGTTATCCCCGGCGTACCTTTTATCCGATGAGCGATGGCCCTTCCATGCGGGACCACCGGATCACTAAGGCCGACTTTCGTCCCTGTTCGAGATGTCTCTCTCACAGTCAAGCTCCCTTATGCCTTTGCACTCAACGGCTGGTTTCCAATCAGCCTGAGGGAACCTTTGCACGCCTCCGTTACTCTTTGGGAGGCGACCGCCCCAGTCAAACTACCCGCCTGGCACTGTCTACGGTCAGGGTTCACTGACCAGTATTAGAGTTTTAGAACAACAAGGGTGGTATTTCAACGTTGGCTCCCCCCATACTGGCGTACAGGGTTCATAGCCTCCCACCTATCCTACACATGATGCCCCAAAACCCAATGCCAGGTTATAGTAAAGGTGCACAGGGTCTTTCCGTCTTGCTGCGGGTAGACGGCATTTGCACCGCCACTTCAATTTCACTGAGTCTCTGGTCGAGACAGCGCGGAGATCGTTACGCCATTCGTGCAGGTCGGAACTTACCCGACAAGGAATTTCGCTACCTTAGGACCGTTATAGTTACGGCCGCCGTTTACCGGGGCTTCGGTTCAAAGCTTCGGTTGCCCTAACCTCTCCCCTTAACCTTCCGGCACCGGGCAGGCGTCAGTCTGTATACCGCGTCTTACGACTTCGCACAGACCTGTGTTTTTAGTAAACAGTCGCCCCCGCCGTTTCTCTGCGACTCTTCGATGCTCAGGGAGCAAGTCCCTTCACAAAAAAGAGCACCCCTTCTCCCGAAGTTACGGGGTCATTTTGCCGAGTTCCTTGACCAGAGTTTTCTCAAGCGCCTTGGGATACTCTCCCCGCCCACCTGTGTTGGTTTGCGGTACGGTCTGAAAGACATCTCGCTTAGAGGCTTTTCTAGGCAGCATGGGATCAGTCACTTCGTCATAAAGACTCGTCGTCAGTTCTCGGCTTAAAGCTTCGCGGATTTGCCTACGAAGCCAGCCTACTACCTTGAACCGGGACGTCCAACACCCGGATGACCTACCCTTCCGCGTCCCCCCATCACTCAAACAATGTCTCACAGGTACAGGAATATTAACCTGTTTCCCATCAGCTACGCTTTTCAGCCTCGCCTTAGGGGCCGACTCACCCTGGGAAGATTATCTTTACCCAGGAAACCTTGGGCTTACGGCGAAGAAGTTTCTCACTTCTTTTATCGTTACTCATGCCAGCATGATCACTTCCCCGAAGTCCAGCAAACCTTCCGGTTCACCTTCATCCCGCGAGGAACGCTCCCCTACCGCGTACGTTAAACGCACACCCGTGGCTTCGGCATCGTGCTTAGCCTCGTTACATTTTCGGCGCGGAATCACTAGACCAGTGAGCTATTACGCTTTCTTTAAAGGATGGCTGCTTCTAAGCCAACCTCCTGGCTGTCTGAACAACTCCACTTCCTTTCCCACTGAGCACGAATTTGGAGGCCTTAGCCGACGGTCTGGGCTGTTTCCCTCTTGACTATGGACCTTCTCACCCACAGTCTGACTCCCAGGATAAAACGCACGGCATTCGGAGTTTGATAGGGTTTGGTAACCTGGTGGGGCCCCTAGCCCTTTCAGTGCTCTACCTCCGTGCGCGAATTACCTGAGGCTATACCTCAATATATTTCGGGGAGAACCAGCTATCACCGAGTTTGATTGGTCTTTCACCCCTATCCACAGGTCATCCAAAAGGTTTTCAGCCCTAACTGGTTCGAGCCTCCACTTGGTTTTACCCAAGCTTCACTCTGCCCATGGATAGATCACTCGGTTTCGGGTCTTATCCGCAGTACTCAATCGCCCTGTTCAGACTCGCTTTCGCTGCGGCTACGCCTCAGAAAGGCTTAACCTCGCACTACAAATAAACTCGCTGGCTCATTATGCAAAAGGCACGCTCTCACCCTGAATGCCTTCCGAAGAAAACAAACAATGGCTCGAACCGCTTGTAGGCAATTGGTTTCAGGTTCTCGTTTCACTCCCCTAACAGGGGTTCTTTTCACCTTTCCCTCACGGTACTAGTTCGCTATCGGTCGCCAGGGAGTATTTAGCCTTGGGAGATGGTCCTCCCGGATT
>NZ_JPIK01000028.1 GCF_000717475.1 Desulfonatronum thiodismutans | reverse complement strand
ATTGACATTTAGTCAGACTGTAACAGCAACCGCGAATGTTGAGTCACGGACGGTTGGCTTCATGGTCAGTGCTGAGTTGTTCCCTGTTCAGCCAGGTTCCTGTGGCGAATTAAACGGCGGCGCTCCAGCGGGAGGAAGAGTTCGAAGCACGTGCCCTGGCCGATTTGGGACGAGACACTCACCTTTCCCATGTGGCTGTCCATGATGCGTTTGAGAATGGCCAGGTCGATGCCGGCGCTGCGCGGCTTGGTGCTGAAGAAGGGTTGGAAGATTGAGGCGAGAGCCGTCTCCGGGATGCCGGGGCCGGTGTCCTGGACGCTGAAGACGTACCATGGTTCGCGGGTGACGCCCGTAACCCGGATCTCGCCTCCGTCATGGAGCACGTCCGCGGCGTTTTCCACGAGGATGGACAGCGTTCTTGAGATCAGGTTTTGGTCCATGAGCAGGTTCACGGGTTCCACCTCGATTACGCAGTGCACCCCGGAGGCCCGAAGTTCGTCGGAAAAGGATGAGACGCCCATCTCCACCACCAGTTCCGTTGGCGCGGAAAAGAAGGCTGGCTTGGGCGGGTTGGTGAAGAAATCGATCTTGCGGACGATGTTTTCGATTTTTTTCAGATTGTCCAGAATGCACTGATAGTAGGTGTCGTCTTGGTCAGTGGTCTTGCAGGACGTGTACATTTTGCGCAGGTATCCGCCGATAATCAGCAAGGGATTACGGATTTCATGGCCCACACCGTTGGCCACCCGGAGCAGATCCTGGTAGCCGATCTCCTGAAGGAGCTTTTCCATTTGCTTCTTGTGATCAATGTCCAGGATATGGGCCAGAAGCAGACAACCACGGGAATGGTCGTATTTGCGCAAATGGAGCATGGCCATGAATCGGGTACCGCTGCGGCGAAGCAGCATGGCCTGTTCGTCCACGTTTCCTTTTTCTTCGACCAGGTGGAGCAGGTTTGCGTACAGGATATCCTGGTCTTCGGGAGTGAAGAGTATGCTTAGCGGTTTGCCGGACATGCTTTGCGCCCCGTGGCCGAACATGGCCTCGGCCCCGGGGTTGGCGACGAGAATAGTCCCGTCGGGTTCGCAGACCAAAAGGGCCTGGGGCAAGGACGTCAGCAGGTCGCGCAGGAAGTGCGGGCAGTCGATCCGGTCCGAGGGAAACCGCGTCATGAAGCCTCCTGGTGGGAAAACAAGTCGAGAGAACCATCCCTCCGGGATCAGAGCAAGAGTGGATGCCGTATTCACCACTCTAGCAGGAAAACCGGCTGGTTCCAAGGGTGTTGCCCTGAAGAGACGATTGTTGCTATGTCATGAAACGGAGTAACTACTCAGCACATCCGGTGCATGATCATTCTCCATCACTGGATTTCGGCTTTCGCCGGTAATGACGTATCTGGGCAAGCCTTTCCCACGTTAGTCATGCCGGCGAAGGCCGGCGCTATCGATATCCAGGTCTTTTTCTGGCCCTGCTGAGTAGCTACGAACAGATTCGTAAAACCAAATCAAACTCGTGATTGCAAGGAGGACGTTATGAAGGAAATACACGCTAAAGCGCGTACGCTGATGAAGGGATACTGCCGGGTCTGTCCGGTGTGCGACGGTCGGGTTTGCGCCGGAGAGGTGCCGGGGATGGGCGGCCTGGGAACGGGCTCATCTTTTAAGGACAATATCCGGGCCTTGGCGGAAATCCAGTTCAACATGCGCTGCCTGCACGACGTGGTTACTCCAGATCTGTCCGTTTCTCTGCTGGGGTTTGATCTGTCCCTGCCCGTGCTGGCCGCGCCCATCGGCGGGGTTTCCTTCAACATGGGAGGAGGCATGCCTGAAGATGAGTATATCCTGGCCAAGCTGACGGCCTGCGTGGAGGCCGGGACCGTGGGCTGCACCGGGGACGGCGTGCCGGACTTTATCCATGAAAGCGGGTTCGCGGCGGTCAAAGCCCTGGACGGCAAGGGCATTCCGTTTATCAAGCCTTGGGAGGACCAGGAGCTGTTCACCAAGTTGGACAAGGCCCTGGGCGCCGGGGCCGAGGTGGTGGGGGTGGATGTGGACGCCGCCGGGTTGGTTACTTTGCGCAAGATGGGCCGGCCCGTGGCCCCCAAGCCCGTGTCCGAGTTGGCGGCGGTGATTCGGCGGACCAAGGCCAAGTTCGTGGTCAAGGGGGTGATGACGCCGGACGAGGCCAAGCTGTGCGTGGATGCCGGAGCCGCTGGAATCGTGGTCTCCAACCATGGAGGACGGGTCCTGGACGGAACGCCTGGCACGGCCAGGGTGCTGCGCGAGGTGGCCGATGCGGTCCGCGGTCAGATCGCCGTACTGGCCGATGGCGGAGTGCGCTCCGGCGCGGATGTCCTGCGGATGCTGGCCCTGGGCGCGGACGCGGTGATGATCGGGCGGCCCTTCTCCGTGGCCGTGCTGGGCGGCGGCAAGGAAGGGGCGGCGCAGTACCTGGAAAAAATCCGCCAGGAGCTGACCCAGTGCATGGTCCTGACCGGCACGGCCTCGGTTCGCGAGGTGGATTCGCGGATTATTCGGGGATTGTAGGGGCGGGCCTATGTGCCCGCCCTTTTCTCCGGCGATATGAATCATCTCCAAATTTTGGGCCCGTTCACAAAAAGCGAAACGGCCGGAACCTCCAGGTTTTACAAGGGGGACCGGCCGTTTTTCCGTGAGAGGCGAAAATGGGTGATCATTTTGGCGGGAATCAAGAATGCGGTAGGGCGGGTAGGGGCACGGCGCGTCGTGCCCCTACGTCTTAGGTCGGCTCGTCAGGCCGCTTCTTCCACGTCCTTGACGATGGCCAGTTCCTCGGCGGAGAAAATTTTATCGATGTTCAAAATAATGATGAACTGTTCTCCGTTTTTGCCCATGCCTTCGATAAACTCGGTCTTGATCCGCGTACCCAAGCGCGGGGCCGGTTCGATCTGATCCGGCTCCAGGTTGAAGACTTCCTGGACCGAGTCGGCCAGGGCTCCCAGGATGGTGGACTCACCGTCCACGTCCACTTCTACAATGATGATGCAGGTGTTCACGGACTGTTCGGTCTTGGTCATCCCGAACTTCAGGCGCATATCCACCACGGGCACGGCCCGTCCCCGGACGTTGATCACCCCCCGCAAAAAGTCCGGGGTCCGCGGCACACGGGTAATGTCGGTATACTCCAGCACCTCCCGGACCTTGGCGATGTCCATGGCATAGAGTTCCTTGTCCAAGGTGAAGGTCAGGTATTGGTTCAGCGTTGCGATTGGTTTTTCGGTCATGCTGGGTTCCTCCGAATGAAGGGAACGGGGTTCACAAATTCACCGGTTCAGCAGGTTGCATGAGGCAACCGTGAACCGTTGAACCGTGAACTCCGAAACCACGATCTAAAACTTCTCAAACTCGTCGTCATCCTTGCCCATGTCCAGGGCGAGTCCTTGCCCTTTGAGGGTCTGCTTGGCCGCGGGAACGGGCGCAGTGGATCTGGATCCACTGCCAAGCAGATTGCTGACGGGTTTGCGGGTCTTTTGAACCCGACGCATGGCCCCGGACTCACTGCCCATCTTGAAAAAAGCCATGGTGGCCTGGAGTTCCTCGGCCTGGCTGGAGAGTTCCTCGGAGGTGGAGGCCATTTCCTCGGCCGCCGAGGCGTTTTGCTGGATGACCTGGTCCAGTTGCTGGATGGCCTTGTTGATCTGCTCCACGCCGATGCTCTGCTCCCGGCTGGCCGCATTGATCTCCTGGATCAGTTCCGCCGTGCGCTGGATGTCCGGGACGATCTTGACCAGCATTTCCCCGGCCTGCTCGGCCACCTGGACGCTGGACTTGGACAGCTCGCTGATCTCCGTGGCCGCGCTGCCGCTGCGCTCGGCCAGCTTGCGCACCTCCGCGGCCACCACGGCGAAGCCTTTGCCCGCGTCTCCGGCCCGGGCCGCCTCGATGGCCGCGTTCAGAGCCAGCAGATTGGTTTGTCGGGCGATTTCTTCAATGATGGAAATCTTCTCCGCGATCTGCTTCATGGCCGTCACGGTATGGGATACGGCCTCGCCGCCTTCCTGGGCATCCTTGGCCGCCTGCAGGGCGATCTTTTCGGTCTGGGCCGCGTTGTCCGCGTTCTGCTTGATGTTCGCGGTCATCTCTTCCATGCTGGAGGAGACTTCTTCCACGGATGCCGCCTGTTCCGTGGCTCCTTGGGACATCTGTTCCGCTGATGCGGACAGCTCCTCGCTGCCGGAGGCCACGTTTTCCGAAGCCGACTTGACCTCGCTCACGATCTCCCGGAGTTTGGCTTGCATCTCTTGCATGGCCTTGCCCAGAACGCCGATTTCGTCCTTCTGATTCACGTCCAGATGAGCGTCCAGGTCGCCATCGGAGAGGTCCTCAGAGAAGCGCACGCCCCGGCTGACCGGGCCGGTGATGGCCTTGGTCAGGATGATGCCCAGGGCCATGGACAGGATTACGCCGATGACGATCCCGGCGATGGCCACTGTCTGGGCCATCGCCGCATCTGTTTCGGCTTCAGAAACGGCTTCAGCTGCATAAAGTTGGTTGAGTTCCAATATTTCTCGCATCAGCCTTTCGACTTGTCCTTGATACTCAACAACAGTGACCATGGCATGCCGGGTCATGTCATTATACAATGTTTCGATTTCATTCGCCACGGCCAGCAATTCATCGAACCGGGTGAAGGTCTCCTCGGCCATGGGCAAGGTTTCTTGGAGCAGTATCCGGTTGGCGGCCGCGCTGTTCTCGTCCGATATCGCTGTTTTTATCCTGCTGATGGAGACATGGAAAGGGTTGTGAGAGGTAGGCATTCGTCTCAATATATCCAACAGCCTGGGGTTTTCGGTCCTGAATCCTGCAAGCCAGCGTCCGAAATTGCAGGCCTCGGGGTTGTCCCCGCCTTCGAACTGTTCTCCACGGGTGATCAGGGCGTAAATTTGGCCCACGAGGGCATGATGATCACCACGAAATTGTTCTAGATTTGCTCGCAGTTCCGTCGGATTGTTGATGCCGAAAGCTTGCAGTTCACGTGCCATTTCCCAGAATGTATTGTTCGCATCACGCCATGTAGCAACAACGGCATTCAATTGCCGCCATAAGGCTGATTCCTCGTCCGTTGTCGGCAAAGCTTCATATATTTCAACGTATTGGGCATACCTTGAACGCGCTTGGTTAAATCCTTCAAATTGTCGTTTGGTGTCTTCAGCGCTCAGCCCTGGAATCAGCACGGTCCTTTGGGCCACGCTCAGAGTCACCAACTCCCTTTCAATGTTTAACAATGCCTCCGCGCTGGGCAACCGTACGCTCCCGACCTCTTCGATATGCCCGGTCAGGTTGCGGGCTTCCCACCAGCCGAAAAGGCCGACCGCGAAGACGATCAACGCCACGGCGGCGAATCCGCCGACGAGCTTCACACCAAGACGAATATTTTTCATAGTCCTCCCCCTCAATTGCGATTGATGACCAAAGAGTCGGTGCCCCAGGCATACCGGTTCATTTAACCGTTATCGACCATAAGTGAAAAAGGTTTATCCATGTATCCCCATGACCGGGCGTTTTGTACTTTTCGGCGTAAATATCTTGAGTGATATATTCGTGCAAGCACTTCATTTTCAGCCGAAATTCGAACCACTAGGGTTGCTGACATCGAGTCGGACTTGCGATAGATGCCAAATGGCGATCATAAAAAGTTTAAGGCGGTTTGAGAATGTTGTTTTGGTTGTCCCTCGCATTGGATATCAGCGGTTGGATCGTGCGGCTGACCATGATCCCGGTGGTGGCCATGCGCCAACGCAACGCCGCGACGTGTCTGGCCTGGCTGGCGGTGATCTTCGTTATGCCCTGGCTGGGACTGATCGCCTACGTGTTTTTGGGCGAGCAGAGCTTGGGATTTTTGCGAGTGCGCAAGCGCATGGAGCGGCACAAGTCTTTTGACGCCGTCCATCGTCACCATGCCGTCCTCCCTGAAGTGGACGACGTTCGGGTCCGGCGGGATCATGAGATTCTGATTCAGCTGGCCGAGCGCCACGGCGGGCTGCCGCTTCTGGGAGGAAACCGGGTGGATCTGCTGGCGGACATCGACGACGTGGTTCGGCGTCTGGTCGCGGATATCGACCAGGCCCGAGAGCATGTCCACTTGCTGTTTTACATTTTTAGAGATGATGCCATGGGCCGGAAGGTTGGCGAGGCTCTGATCCGGGCGGCGAAGCGCGGCGTGCGCTGTCGATTGTTGGCGGATATGGTCGGGTCCAGGGGGATGTTCAGCGGCCTAGGGGCAAAGCTCCAGGAGAGCGGGGTCCAGGTGGTGGCGGGCTTGACGGCCAATCCGCTCCGGATGCGCCTGGCCCGGCTGGACATCCGAAACCATCGCAAGCTCGCTGTGATTGATGGCTCCGTCGCCTATGCCGGGTCCCAGAACATCGTGGAGCCGGTCTTCGGCCATCGCAAGGCCGGAGCTTGGCACGACGTGATGGTCCGGATCGTCGGACCCAGCACGCGGCAATTGCAGTCCGTGTTCGTGGAGGATTGGTACCAGGAGACCGGCGAGGCCTTGGACAGCGGGTCACTCTATCCGCCGGTCCTGGAAGAAGGCGAAGTTGCGCTGCAAATCGTGCCCACCGGTCCGGATCTGCCCACCGAAGGATTCCAGGATTTGTTGATCCAGGCCATCCATTCGGCCCGGCGCAAGGTGGTGATCACGTCCCCCTACTTCATTCCCAACGAAGGAATGCTTACCGCGCTCCGCCTAGCCGTGGGGCGCGGAGTGGTGGTGGACCTGATCCTGCCCCGACGCAGCGACCATCCCATGGTGGACCTTGCCAGTTACCATTATTGCGGCGTCTTGTTGGAGCACGGCGCGAACATTTTTTTGTTCGACGACGGGATGCTGCATGCCAAACTGCTGCGTGTGGACGACTCCATGGCCATGATCGGCTCGGCTAATTTCGACATCCGTTCGTTTTACCTGAACCTGGAAGTGGTTCTTTTTCTCTTCGACCAGGAATTCCTGTACACGGTCCGTCAACTGCAAAGCCAGTACCGGTCCCGCTCCCAAAAAATCGACCCTCAAACCTGGAACCGCCGCCCCTTCTCCCGTCGCCTTTTGGAAGCCATGGCCAAGGTGTTCAGTCCGTTGTTGTAGGCCGAGCGCTTTTATGGACTTGTTCATTCCGTGCGGTTTCCACAGAGGGCCGTGTGGCACCTTGCTTTATCTCCCTGAAGGGGAGAAATCGTAGAGCCGGTGGTTTCAACCACCGGGAGATGAAAATTAAAGGGCTTGAGTCCTGGAAGGACGACATTTTTTCGGCATGAAATGTCGTCCTTCCAGGACTCAAGCCCTTTATATCCCCCAACCCGGTGGTTGAAACCACCGGCTATACGATCAAATCCCTTCAGGATTGCTGAAACCTCCTCGGTAAAACGTAGTCAACGATTACCATTTGCGGAGTTCCAGATTTTGAATACTGAACATCCTGAAGCTTCCTCGGACGGTAAAAAACGAAGTTTGGCTGTAGCGTTTTCATGCCGTATTTTGCTTGACGGCCAGCCGTTTTTGGCTTTTGAGTACTGCTTTTTCCACATGCAACCATAATTAACGCGCCATGTCGGCTTGGCATGGGCAAGAAGAGGGAAGGGCCGTCGTGAACATTGTGCGTCGTTTGTACGATTGGGTGTTGAGTTGGGCCGCGACTCCGTATGGGGCAGCGGCTCTTTTCGTGTTGGCGTTTTTCGAGTCCTCGTTTTTCCCCATTCCACCTGACCCGCTGCTGATCGCCCTGATTCTCGGGGCCCGGGCCAAGGCGTTCCGGTTTGCCGCGGTCTGTTCCGTCGCTTCAGTCAGCGGGGCCTTGCTGGGGTACGCCATCGGCCACTATTCCTGGTGGACTCTCAGCGGTGAATTTACCGCTCTGGCTCAGTTCTTTTTCAATACCGTTCCGGGATTCACTGTGGAAAAGTTCGCCATGGTTCAGGGGCTGTTCGAGACCTGGAATTTCTGGATCATTTTCACAGCCGGGTTCACGCCCTTGCCTTACAAGGTGTTCACCATCGCCGGCGGGGCCTTCGACATCTCCCTGGTTCCCTTCATCCTGGCTTCCCTGGTGGGCCGCTCGGCCCGGTTTTTCCTGGTGGCTTGGCTGATCTGGCGTTTCGGAGCGCAGATCACCACGTTCATCGACAAGTATTTCAATTTGCTGGCGGTGTTGTTCACGGTGCTGCTGGTCGGCGGGTTCGTGGTGCTGAAGATGGTGTAGTTCTGTATTTGCGCTCAACATGACACGAGTAGTCAGGGCATGCTCAGGGTCGAAATCGAAATCGGTATCGAAATCGTTCCAGGATATGCATGACTTTTACGATTTCGATCTCGATTGCGATTTCGATCTCGATTCCAGGTCCCGAGTTGACCCAACGATGCTTGAAAGCAAGTACAAAATAAGTACAGGAGTCAGGAGGAAAGGTCATGGAGAAGGTCAAGGGATATATCAACGCCAATGATCGGCTGGCCCGATTTCTGGGGATCGAGATCGTGGACATCGGGCCGGGGACGGCCACGGCCAGGATGACCCTGGCTGATGAGCATACCAATAGTCTGGGCATGGCCCATGGCGGGACCTTGTTCACCCTGGCGGACCTGGCCTTTGCCGCGGCTTGCAACTCCCACGGCAACGTGGCTTTGGGGGTGCAGGTGAGCATTCATTATCACCGGCCCGTTTCTTCCGGCGTCCTGACCGCCGTGGCCAGGGAGCTGACTCAGGGCGGAAGAATGGCCAGCTATCTGGTGGAAGTTCGCGATGAGGCCGCCAATCTGGTGGCCTCGTTTCAGGGGCTGGCTTACCGGAAGAAGGAACCGCTTCCTTGCTGAACCATCCCAAGGGCGGAACGGTCCCGCCTCCTCCTCCGAAAAAGATCAGCTTCGATCCCACCGCCTCGCCCACCAAGGCCATCTGGCGGCTGGCCTGGCCTCAGGTGGTGATGATGTTGTTTCACTTCCTGATCGGCTTTGTCGATGTCTGGGTGGCCGGGCGGATCAGCCGGGACGTGCAGGCCAGCATGGGCATGGTCAGCCAGTCCTTTTTCATCTTTTTGGTGGTGGCCACTGCCGTAAGCAATGGGACCGTTGCCGCCATCAGCCAGTCCTACGGCGCGGGTCTGATTCATCGGGTCCAACGCTACGTGGGCCTCAGCCTGCAAACAGCGGCGGTCTTCGGCGCGGGCCTGCTGGTCTTCGGCTATGCCTTTCAGGGAACCCTGATCCGGATTCTTCAGACTCCGGAAAGCATGCTGCCGATCATGACCTATCTGCTCGGCGTCTATCTGCTGGTCCTGCCGGCCTACTATCTGTTCATCATCGGCAACGCCATCCTGCGGGCCCAGCAACTGGTCCTTTATCCGCTGTACTGCATGATGTTGGTGGCCGGATTGAACACCTTCGGGGATTTCGCTCTGGGGCTGGGCATGTTCGGGTTTCCGGAGTTGGGATACAAAGGGCTGGCCTGGAGCACCTTTGGTTCGGTCCTGGCCGGCGGGCTGTTCAATGTCTGGATTCTGCGGCGCAGAGGGCTTCTGGTGCGCAGAAGCTTCGCCCCCTGGAAATGGATTCGGTGCGCTTTTCCCTATCTGTTCCAGGTAGCTTGGCCCGCCGGGGTGATGCAGCTGGTCTGGCACTCCGCCTACATTACCTTGTTTTCCATCACTGCCAGCCTGCCCGAGGGCAGCGTAGTGGCCCTGGCCGGGATGAGCGCCGGAATGCGCGTGGAATCGTTGATGTTCTTGCCCGGGTTCGCCTTCAATTTCACGGCCGGAATTTTGGTGGGACATTATCTGGGGGCCAGGAAGCCCGAGGAAGCCAAACGCATGGGCTACCGTATCCTGGGCCAGGGGCTGCTGGTGATCTGCCTGCTGACCGTGGTCCTCTGGCAATTCCTGGAACCCATCGCCGCCTTCGTCGCCCCGGACCCGGATGTCCGGGACGAGGCCGTGAACTACTTGCGCTACAACCTCGCGGCCATGCCTTTTTTACTGATTTCCATGATCCTGGGCGGGGCGCTCACCGGGGCCGGGGCGACCATCTACCAATCCCTGATCATGGGTGGCTCGGCGTGGCTGGTGCGCATCCCCCTGGCCTTCGTCCTGGGCCACATGATCTTCGTCCAGGCCACCGGAATCTGGCTGGCCATGTTCCTGTCCATGGCCGTCCAGGCCCTCTGCGTGGCCTACGTTTACCAATTCTGGAACTGGCAGCGTTTTGCCATGCGCAAGCAGCGGTGAAGGGGCTGAGTGGTTTCTATCCGGCTCGGATGAGAGTAGTGAATGACTCGGTGGATGCCACTTTCTCGATAAATTGACGACAGCGAGGTGGTTCATGAAGACCGTGCCCGGCGTCTCTTCGGTGAACGAAGGAATGACACATGCTTTGGCTGTATTTCTGAAGCTGCGCGAGTTGCGTGGAACGGATGCCATACTGGATCGCATTCTTCTTGAGGCCCGTGCGATCTGTAATGCGGAAGCCGGTTCAATCCTTTTGGTCAAAAAAGACCGTCTCGTGTTCAGCATCGTGCATAACGATTTTTTGTTCAGTGCCCACGGGATCAACAAACACCTCTATCTCAACGCCTCAGTGCCCATCGATGATTTTTCAATTGCCGGGTTTACGGCCAAACATTCCGAAATCCTGCTTCTTGACGACGTCTATGCCCTGCCTCCCTCGTACCCCTTCAAATTCAACCCCGCTTTTGACAAACAAAGCGGCTACCGCACAAAGTCTGTTTTTTCCCTGCCCTTGATCAACTTTCAAGGACGCGTCTGCGCGGTGCTCCAGCTTATTAACTCTCTGGACCTGGACGGCAATGCGGTTCCCTTTCCCAAGGAGTTTGTTTCCTGCGTCAGTCTTTTGGCGAATCACGCCTCGGCCTGTATCGAGAACGGCATGGCCACCAGCGAACTGATTCTGCGGACCATCCGCATGTCCGAGTTGCGGGACCCGGCGGAAACCGGACCGCATGTCCAGCGGGTGGGGGCGTATTCCGCGGAAATCTATCACCGCATGGCCCAAGAAAGCAGCCTGGACGCTTCGGAGGTCAAGCGGCACAAGGATCTGATCCGGATGGCCGCCATGCTGCATGACGTGGGCAAGGTTGGCATCTCGGATGTTATTCTCAAAAAGCCCGGCAAGTTGACCGAAGCAGAGTACGAAACCATGAAGCGCCATACCTTGTATGGAGCGCATTTGTTTCGCAATGCTACGTCTGAGATGGACGTCATGGCCCGGGAGATCGCCCTGAACCACCACCAGCGCTTCGACGGCAAGGGCTATCCGGGCCGAGTGTCGAACATTGAAGACGTGGACGCCATGACCGTGGGAACCATGGCGGGGGGAGACATTCCCCTGCCGGCCCGCATCGTGGCCCTGGCCGACGTGTTCGACGCCCTGATTTCCAAGCGAGCCTACAAGGAACCCTGGACCATGGGCATGGCCTTGGACGTGATTCGCAATGAGTCCGGCAAGCAGTTCGACCCCGATGTCGTGAGTGCCTTTCTGTCCATTCTGGACGTCATCGAGGCTATACGGGCCAAGTATCAGGAAACAGTGTAGCCCTGGGGCACCACTGCTGTTTCCATCCTCTGGCCAAGTTGTTCAACCACGGGGCACACGGGGATCACGGGGAGAGAAACCCTGGTTTTTACCAGAGTATGATCCCCGTGCCGCCGTGGTTCCCATGGTTTCATCTTCAGAGATCCCGACGGTTTCCCCAAAATGAGGTAAACGGTGACCATGCAGGCGACGGCTTTTCTATTTTCCGGAGACGTTCAGGAACTGCTCGACGGATCGTGCCCCGAAAAAGTGTCCGCGGTCCATCCGCTTTGGGAGCAGGCTATGCGGGATTGGGGGCCGTGGTGCGAGGGAAGGGTGGCCCTTGATGGCCCTGACGGCGGCGATTTGGGGGTCACGGGGTGGACCGCCGCCCGAAGCGGAACGGGCAACGTCTTTATATGCCGGGACTGCTCCTCGGCCTTTGATGTTGCCTGGAAGCTGAACGGGGGGGGGGGGGGGGCGGAATGGGATGCGGTGCTCTCCTTGACCCAGTGGACAGGGCGGGGGCAGGTCCGACGTCCGTGGCAGTCGATGCCGGGCAATCTGCATGTGGTTTGGCGATCTCCGATGGTTCCAGGCGAATGGGACGGTCTGACGTCCCTGATCCCGGCCTGGCTGACGGCCCGTGTTCTTGAAAGCCTGGGCTGGGAAGTCCGGCTGAAGTGGCCCAATGATCTGGTCTGGAACGGAAAAAAAATTGGCGGGATTCTGGCCGAGCAACGCGGAGAGACCGTTATGGTCGGACTGGGATTGAACCTCGTCGCGGCTCCGGCTTCGGGCATGCTCCGGGATGGAGCGGCGTTTCCGGCCGGGGCCATGGGCGGTCGAATCGGTCCGGCAACGTGCTGGGATCGGCTTGTTTCCGAGTACGAATCCTGGTACAAGCACAACTTGCCCGTACTCCGGCCCGAACATTTTGCCGAGGCCTTTTCGGACGTTTTATTGTGGAAAGATCACCTCGTGGCTGTCGGGGAACATGACGAGGGCCGTGCCGAC
Organism: Desulfonatronum thiodismutans; assembly: GCF_000717475.1. Taxonomy (NCBI): domain Bacteria; kingdom Pseudomonadati; phylum Thermodesulfobacteriota; class Desulfovibrionia; order Desulfovibrionales; family Desulfonatronaceae; genus Desulfonatronum; species Desulfonatronum thiodismutans. The sequence continues at coordinate 93,052 of NZ_JPIK01000028.1, read as the reverse complement.
GTCCGTGGCGTGGTGCTGGGGGTGTCCGATGACGGCGGCTTGCTGCTTTCCGTGGACGGCAAAGTTCGGCGGATCACATCCGGGGATATTCGTCTTCTAGAGTGAGCTCCAGGAGAGGAGGCGGTAATGGATATTACGGGATCAACTTAAAGTCGGAATCAGTATCGGAATCGGGGGAGATGAGTCTTTTTTTTATGAGAACGATTTCGATACCGATCCCGCCCCCAAATATGCCGTTGGCGTTCTGATTGGCATGAATATGATTTGGAAATCTCACGCGAACATGTCCTGGGACGGCGACGCGACAGGACTACAAACCACATAACTGAATACAGGTGATGATCGATGGCGACCAAGACTTTCGAACAAGTGGCCAGGGAAATTGAAGGCAAGCCGATTCTGGTGGCGAACCGGGGCATTCCGGCCCGAAGGATCGTCCGTTCCATCCAGGAGGTATTTCACGCCATACCGATCATGACGGCCACGGACGTGGACAAGACCGCGCCGTTCACCGCCGGGGCTCAGGAATTGATGCTGCTGGGGGAGAATCCTCGGGCGTATCTGGATATCGACCTGATCATCCGCAAGGCCAAGGCCCGCGGCGTGATCGCCATTCATCCCGGCTGGGGCTTCGCTTCCGAGGATCAATCCTTTCCCGAGAAATGCGCCGCCGCCGGAATCACGTTTATCGGCCCTCCGCCGGAAGCCATGCATTTGCTCGGCAACAAGGTCGAGGTCCGCAAACTGGCCAAAAGGTTGGGAGTGCCGGTGGTTCCCGGCTCCGACGGCGCGGTGAGCGTGGCCGAAGCCCGAGAGATCGCCTACTCTCTGGGATTTCCGGTGATGCTCAAGGCCGAGGGCGGCGGCGGCGGCCGAGGCATCTACGAAGTCTACAAGCCCGAGCAATTGGAGAGAGCCTTTGCCAAGGCTTCGGCTCTGGCCGAAGCCTCCTTCGGTAACCCTCGGCTGTACGTGGAGAAACTCCTGACCTCGGTGCGGCATATTGAGATCCAGATCGTGGCGGACCAGTACGGCAACTCCCATGCCTTGGACGAACGGGACTGCACGGTGCAGCGCAACCACCAGAAGCTGGTGGAGATCACCCCTTCACCCTGGCCCAAGTTTACTCCGGAACTGCGGGAACGGTTGAAGAAATACGCCTGTGAACTGTCCACCAGCGTGGGCTATTACTCGCTGGCCACTGTGGAATTCCTCCTGGACGAGAATGCGACCCCGTACTTGATCGAGGTGAACACCCGCTTGCAGGTGGAGCACGGGATCACCGAATGCCGCTACGGGATCGACCTGGTGGAGGAGCAGATTGCCATCGCCTTCGGTTCCAAGCTGCGTTTCTCCAAAAAGACCGTCCTGCCGTCCAACCATGCCATGCAGGTCCGCATCAACTGCGAAGACCCGCAGCAGAATTTTTCGCCTAACTCCGGAACCCTCACCCGGTACATCTCCCCGGGTAGTCAGGGTATCCGCGTGGATTCCTGCATTTCCGTGGGTTACGAGTTCCCGGCCCAGTACGATTCCGCGGCCTCGCTGCTCATCGCCTATGGCCGCGACTGGGAGAAGATTCTGGGCATCATGAGCCGTGCCCTGCGGGAATACATTGTCGGCGGGGTGAAGACGACCATCCCGTTCCACCGCCAGATCATGCTTCATCCCAAATTTCGGTCCGGCGAGTATGACACAAACTTTATCGCCAATACCCCTGAACTCCTGGAATACGTTGACAAGGAGCCCCAGGCTTTGCGCCTTTCCCGCCTAGTGGCGGAGATTTCCGCCCACGGCTACAATTCCTACGTCCAGCTCGGCGAATACCGGGGCCGCCATGACAAACGCGTGGGCCGGTTTTCTCCGGTGCTTCCCGAGATCGACTTCAACGCCCACAAGCCCGCCTATCCCCGCGGGGACCGGCTGGCTCTGCTGGACTACATCCGGGATTCCGGGCTGGTCCACTTCGTGGACACCACCACCCGCGACCTGACCCAGTCCAACAGCGGCAACCGTTTCCGCCTGGCCGAGGATCGGCTGATCGGCCCGTACCTGGACAACTGCGGCTTCTTCTCCCTGGAAAACGGCGGCGGGGCGCACTACCACGTAGCCATGCTGGCCAACATGACCTACCCGTTCACCGAGGCCATGGAGTGGAATCAGTTCGCGCCCAAGACCATGAAGCAGATTTTGATCCGCTCCACCAACGTGCTGGGCTACAAGCCGCAATCCAAGAACGTGATGCGTCTGACCGGGGAAATGGTCTGCGAGCACTACCACGTGATTCGTTGCTTCGACTTCCTGAACCATATCGAAAATATGCGTCCTTTTGCCGAGGTGGTGCTGAACTCCCGTGAGCACATCTTCGAGCCGGCCATTTCGATGTCCTGGGCCAAGGGCTTCGACGTCCCGCACTATCTGGGCGTGGTGGAGGAAGTTCTGGACATGGTTTCCGGGGTTACGGGCATGAACCGGATCAAGGCCACCCGGCATTTCGCCCTGGGCCTGAAGGACATGGCCGGAGTCTGCCCGCCGCGGTTCATGCGCGAGCTGGTGGGGGCGATTCGCACCAAATATCCTGATCTGGTGGTCCATTATCACCGGCACTATACCGACGGCCTGTTCGTGCCGGCGGTGGGAGCGGCGGCCCAGGCCGGAGCGCATATCGTGGACGTGGGCATCGGCGCGGCGGTGCGCTGGTACGGCCAGGGCGAGGTGCTGTCCACCGCGGCCTACCTGGAAGACGAGCTGGGTCTGAAGACCAACCTGAACAAGGAGATGATCCGGACCTGCGGCTTCGTGCTCAAGCAGATCATGCCCTACTACGACCGCTACACCGCGCCCTATTTTCAGGGCATCGACCACGACGTGGTGGAGCACGCCATGCCGGGCGGGGCGACCTCGTCGTCTCAGGAAGGGGCGATGAAGCAGGGCTATATTCACCTGCTGCCGTACATGCTCAAGTTCCTGGCCGGAACGCGTAAAGTCGTCCGCTATCACGACGTCACCCCCGGTTCCCAGGTGACCTGGAACACGGCGTTTCTGGCCGTGACCGGGGCATTCAAGCAGGGCGGCGAGCGAGCCGTTCGGAGGATGCTCCAGGTATTGGAAGCCGTGACCACCATTCCGGAGGCCGAGCTGCCCGAGGATATCCGACGGGCCCGCCTGGAGCTGTACATGCACAGCAACGACGCGTTTCGCAATTTGTTGCTGGGCAAGTTCGGGCGTCTGCCTTTGGGCTTTCCGGCGGACTGGGTCTATGAGAGCGCCTTTGGACCGGACTATCGCAAGGCCCTGGCCCAGCGCGTGGAAGTCTCCCCACTGGACAACATCGTCGATGTGGACCTGGCAGCCGAACGCCAAACCCTGTCCGAACATATCAAGCGCGATCCCTCGCATGAAGAGTTCGTCAATTACCTGAACCATCCCGGCGACGCGCTGAAGACCATCGAATTCCGGCAGCGCTTCGGCGACCCGAACCAACTTCCTCTGGATGTCTGGTTCGAGGGGCTGGAGCCCGGACAGGAGATGCAGTTTCTGGACAGCGACGGCAAGCCCCGGACCATGATGATTCTGGACATTTCCCGCCCGGACGCCCAGGGGGTGAGCGTGGTTCGCTATACCCTGGACTCGGAGTTCCTTACCCACCAGGTCAAGGTGGCCGAGGCTTCGGGCAAGGTCCAGGAAGGATTGGAGATGGCCGTTCCCGGCAATCCCTACCACGTCGGATCGCCCTGCAACGGGGATCTCTGGGTGATGCACGTCAAGCCCGGTGACGTGGTCCATCAAGGTGAGGAGTTGTTCAACATTTCCGTCATGAAGCAGGAAAAGTCGATCCTTTCTCCGGTCAACGGCCAGGTGAAGCGTGTCCTGAAATTCGCCAACTTCACCGAGGACCGCAAGATGGTTCCGGTGCGCGAAGGCGAGCTGCTGGTGGAACTCAGCGACATGCCGCGTCTGTGCGGCGGTTGCTCCTGCCCGTTGCCCCTTTTGGAAGAGGTGAACTTTTGTCCGTCCTGCGGTCATCAACACGGTCAGGAAGGCTGACCTGCAAGGCGTCGCGCGGATTGACTTCGCGCGATTTGAAACGCTAAGTGTACAGCGGTAGTTGCATGTTGAGATATTGGGGTTGTTTGAGGATCGCCACGACATGAATACCTTGGAGACCGACTGCCCTTTTCCCGGGATGAAGTTGTCGCCCGTAAAGCCGGAACGTGCCGTGAAGGAGGAGTGATAATGGCCAAATCAGACAAGGATAAAGGTTCACCCGCCAAGGAGACCGCCGTCGCCGATGCCGAGGTCAAAGCCGCCAAGGGGGCGAAAAAGGCCGAGATCGCGGTAATTGAGAAGAAACTCGTCCTGACCGGCGAAGACATCGTCACGCTGGGCGAACCCGCGGAATTGCTGGTGGGAGGGAAGAACTACAACACCGCCCTGATCAGTCAGGTCGAGAACATCCGCGCCCCTCAGTTCAGGGCCATATCATCCATTGTCTTTCATAGGCTGCTTGATGAGACCAAGGTCAACGCGGCATTGATCCGGTCCTCCGTGGACAAGGAGTACGACCGGATCAACTGGAATGATTCCGACATCAACAAAGACCCGGAATTCATCAGGCACCTTGTGCGCCGTTTGGCCAAGCAGATCAAGGATTCCGAGAAAGGGAAAGAGAGTCAGGTCAAACTGAGGACCTTCATCAACAACATCGTTGAAGGATTTGCCGTCTCTCCCGAGGGTATTGACCAGCTTCGCAAGCGTTCCGTGCTGGTCCAGGTGGCCATTTTGGCCGTTCAGATGCCCGCGGATCTGGAGGACGCCGTCAAGCAGTCCTACACGGACATCTGCAAGGAAGCCGGCCTGGAGAACATCCCCGTGGCCGTGCGCTCGTCAGCCGCCGGAGAGGACAGCCGCAAGAAGGCCTTTGCCGGGTTGCAGGACACTTACCTGAACATCGTCGGCGAGCAGTCCGTGGTGGAAGCCTACCAGTGGGACTGCGCCTCGGCCTACAACCTGCGGAGCATGACCTATCGCCGGGAAGCCATCCTGGACATGGTCGCCCTGGCGGAACGTACCGGGGACGAGTCCATCGTGGAGAACGCCAAGAAGGAATGGGCCATCGAGAACACGTCCCTGTCCGTGTGCATCATGCGGATGATCAATCCGATGATCTCCGGAACAGCCTTCAGCGCGGACACTTCCACGGGCTGTCGGGGTACGGATCGTCACGACCTAGTCTCCATTGACGCCAGCTACGGCCTGGGTGAGGCCGTGGTCAGCGGAATGGTCACTCCGGACAAGTTCTACGTGTTTCAGCGCGACGACGGTGTGGAGATCGTACTGCGCTACATGGGCTTCAAGACCAAGAAGATCATTTACGCGGAAAAAGGGGCCGGCACCGTCACCGCGGACGTCCCCATCGAAGAGGTCTTCCGCTGGTCCCTCTCCCTGGCTCAGGCCGAGGAACTGGCCAGGGGCGTGCGCTGCATCAGCAAGAGCTACGGCGGAATGATCACGGACACCGAGTTCTGCATCGACAGTTCGGACCGAATCTGGTTCGTCCAGGCCCGGCCGGAGACCCGCTGGAACGAGGAACTGGAGAAGCATCCGCATACGATCTTCATGCGTCGGCTGGAGGTAGATCCGTCCGCCATCCAGAAAGCCGAACTCATCCTGGAGGGCAACGGTGCGTCCCGCGGCGCGGGGCAAGGAATCGTCCGCTTTTTGCGCTCTGCTCTGGAACTGAACAAGATCACCAAGGGCGACATTCTGGCCGCTGACCGGACCGACCCGGACATGGTGCCCGGAATGCGGATCGCCTCGGCCATTCTCGCTGATGCCGGCGGGGACACCAGTCACGCGGCCATTACTTCTCGTGAGTTGGGGATTCCCGCGGTGATCGGCATTCAGCGCCTGGAGACGCTCCAGGGGTTGGACGGCCAGGAAGTGACCGTGGACGGCTCCCGCGGGCGGGCCTATCGAGGTTTGCTGCCTCTGGTTGAGGTGGGCGGGGAGATCGACGTCAGCGCCTTGCCGAAGACCAAGACCAAGATCGGCCTGATTCTGGCCGACGTGGACCAGGCGCTCTTTTTGTCCAGGTTGCGGGAACTGCCGGATTTCGAAGTCGGCTTACTCCGCGCCGAGTTCATGCTGGGCAGCGTCGGGGTTCATCCCCTGGCCCTGGAAGCCTACGACAACGGCCAACTGCAGGGTCTGGTGGACAAGAAGCTGACCGAACTGAACAACGAGTTGACCAAGCTGGTTCGGGAGCAGTTGACCCAGGGGATCATCACCTTTGATCTTAAATTACGCCAGTACGTGGGCATCATCACCGGTCTGAGCAAGGAGATCGAAACCCTCACCGAGAAAGGCGGGGACAAAGGCACGGATCAGGTTCTGGCCATCCACCGGCAATTGCGGGACCTGGACGTTAAGCTGAACGAGCATCTGGAACTGGCTTCCCACAAGCTGGAGCAACTGAAAACCGCTCCGGATCTGCGCGAGCACGTGATTACGATCATGGGCTTCTCGGAGTTGCTCGACAGCACCCACGGGCTGGATGAAGAACGACTCAAGCATCGTCAGGAAATCGAGGACAGGGTCCAGGGGATTATCCAGCGGATCAAGGACGAGCCGGTGGTCGTGGACATCATGAAACGCATCGACGCCATGCGCACGGAAGTGGCGTTGCGTTCCGGCCTGGAGCGGGAGCGGGAAGAGGTGCGCACCCTGCCGCAACGGATCAAGGATCTGATTCGTTCCAGGGGGTATCGGTCCGGCAAGGAACACTACATTCAGACCCTGGCCCAGGGTCTTTCCCTGTTCGCCATGGCCTTTTACGGCAAGGAGATCATCTACCGGACCACGGACTACAAGACCAACGAGTACCGAAATTTGATGGGCGGCCTGCTTTTCGAGTCCATGGAAGACAATCCGATGCTCGGCTTCCGGGGTGTCTCCCGCAACATCCATGACTGGGAGATTGAGTCCTTCAAACAGGCCCGGGGGATTTTCGGCGGCAAAAACCTGAATCTGATGCTGCCCTTCGTGCGCACCCTGGAAGAGGCCCGCAGCATGCGCCGCTACCTGGAAGGCGTCCACAACCTTAAATCCGGGGACGACGGCCTGAAGATCATCCTGATGTCCGAAATCCCCAGCAACGCGATCCTGACCAAGCAATTCATCCAGGAGTTCGACGGCTTTTCCATCGGCTCCAACGATATGACCCAGTTGGTGCTGGGTACGGACCGGGACAACCCGCGGTTACGGCACATCTACGACGAGGAAGATCCGGCCGTGGTCTGGGCCATTCTGAGCACGATCTTCACCGGCCAGAAGTTCGGCAAAAAAGTCGGGTTCTGCGGGCAGGGCGTTTCCAACAGCAAGATCATCCGTGGTCTGGTCTGCATCGCCGGCATTGTCTCTGCCTCCGTGGTGCCGGACACCTACGCCCAGACCAAAAAAGATGTCGCCGAACTGGAAGCCGAAGAGATCCCCGTTGAAAAACTGGGCGTGTGGCTCAAGGAACAGCATCTGGAACGCTTGAAAAAGGTCATGGCCGAGAACAAATACGACCATATTCTGAAGAAGAACCGCACGGCCAAGGACTTGATGGATTGGTTCGAGGGCGAAATGACCCGGCTGCACGAACAACTTCAGGATCAGATCGGCAAACCCCGAGAGGATTTCCTGCGTCAAGAGATCGATCAATTCCGGCGGCTCTTCCACAAGCCGGCGATCTACGCCAACTGGGATTGGGAGGAGACCGTCCTGGACGCCCTGCGCCATTCCGGGTTCCAGTCGTATGAAGAACAGGTCGCGGCCTTGCGCGAGCAGCGGGCCAGGTATAGCCACGCTGGTTAGACTGTCGGTTTTCCCTTGTTATCCTCTCCGACATCACGTTGGTTTGAACGAACGAAATGAGAAAGGCCCCGGAATCGGGGCCTTTTTTATGGCATGAAGCCCAACGCCGTGACCGTTCACGTTCGTGAAAAGCATCCGGCGCTTCAACTTTGTTCTCCTCTGTCGATCACGAACATACGTGAACATTGCCTGGGCGTGCTGACCGCTGCTCAACCGAGTTCCGCGTGTGAGCGTCGCGAACTTGATTGACAAGACAAGAGCACAGGGTTTATGTCTCCTCTTTTCCTTGCTCTGGCCTTGGGGGCCAGGGCCGAATTAGACCGCAAGGAGGAGACGATCATGCGGCACTATGAAACATTGATGCTCTTTAGCCCGGAAATGCCGGGAGAGCGTCGTCAGGAGATCGTTGCCGGAATGGCTGCCATTGTGCAGCGGGACGGCGGCAAGATCCTGGCGGAGGACGACTGGGGGATGCGGGCCTTGGCTTATCCGGTGCGCAAGCAGACCCGCGGGCACTATTTCCGTCTGGAATACGCGGCCTCGGGCACGGTTGTCGCGGAGATGGAGCGGAATCTGCGGATCACGGAAGGACTGTATAAGTTTCTTTCCGTGAAACTGGCCGATACCTACGAAGAACCCAAGGAGAACTGAACATGGCATTCAGAAAGTTCACCCCCCGGAAAAAGTTTTGTCGATTCTGCGCGTCCAAGGATCTGAAGATGGACTACAAGCGCCCCGACCTGCTGCGGGACTTCGTCAACGAGCGGGGCAAGATCATTGCCCGTCGCGTGACAGGAACCTGCGCCAAGCACCAGCGGGAATTGACCACGGAAATCAAGCGCGCCCGGCAGATGGCTCTGATGTTCTACACGGCCACGCACAGCGTTGAGGCCATGAAACGGACCACCGGCTAGGAGGGAGTTGGTTATGGAAGTCATTTTGCGTACGAATATGGACAACCTGGGCGCTCTCGGCCAAGTGGTCGACGTCAAGCCCGGGTATGGCCGCAACTACTTGATTCCTCAAGGGCTGGCCATGCTGGCCACTCCGGCCAATAAAAAACGCTTTGAGTTGGAGCGGAAAAAACTTCAGGAAAAACTTGACGCCGTGCGCTTCGCGGCTCAGGAGCTGGCCGACAAGATCAGCGCCGTGGCGTTGCGGATTCCCGTGCGCGTCGGCGAAGGCGACAGGCTCTACGGTTCGGTGACCTCCGGGAACATCGCCGATCTGTTGCAAACGGCTTACGGCCTGGACGTGGACAAGAAGACCATCCTGCTCAACGAGCCGTTGCGAGCTCTGGGCGAGTACACCGTTGAAGTCCGGGTGTATCAGGACATTCGGGCCCAGCTTCAGGTTGCCGTGGTGCGTCACGATGCGGACCAGGCCGAAGCTTCGGTAGCTGCTGCAGTCGAGACGACCGAATCAGCCATCGAAGCAACGCAAGCGGAGGAGTAGGCTCTCCCCCGCTGGGATAGGCTCGTGCCACGCTCACCTCAAAAAAGCCCCGCCGTTCCAATGACGGCGACCATCACCGGCAAGACGCCCCCCCAGAACCTGGAAGCCGAACAGGCGGTTCTGGGGGGGATTTTTTTGCGTCCGGACTTGATCGACTCGCTGCTTGAAATCGTCGGCGAGGACGACTTCTACTCACCGGCTCACCGGAGCATTTTTCAGTCTTGCATTCAGCTCTACCAGCGCCGGGTGCCTATTGACCTGGTCACCCTGGTCGACCATCTTCAAAGCTCGGGGATACTGGAAGAAGTAGGCGGTCCGGTATATCTGGCTTCCCTGACCGAATCCCTTGTCGCCGCCTCTCATGGCGAATCCTATGCCCGGATCGTCCGGGACAAAGCCATTTTGCGGCGGCTGATCGGCGCCGCGTCCGACATCGTCGTCAACTGTCACGAGGGCGGACAGGACGTTGACAAGGTTCTGGACGAATCGGAAGCAGCCATTTTCGCTATTTCCGAAAATAGAACCAAGAGTATTTTTTCCACCACCAAAGAACTGGTCAATCAGGTCTTCGAGCACTTGGAAAAGCGGGTCGAGCGCCAGGAGCTGGTTACCGGCGTGCCCACGGGCTACCATAAGCTGGATGAGATGACCGCCGGGTTGCAACCCTCGGACCTGATCATCATCGCGGCCCGGCCCAGCATGGGCAAGACCGCTTTTGCCCTGAACATCGCCATGCGGGCCGCCATACTCAAGGAAGTCCCCACGGCCGTTTTCTCCCTGGAAATGTCCAAGGAGCAATTGATGATGCGCATGCTCTGCGCCTGGGGCAAGGTGGACCTGGCCAGGTTTCGCCGCGGTTTCCTGAATGACGAGGACTGGACCCGTCTGTATCATGCCGCGGATGCCTTGTCCCAGGCTTCCATTTTCATCGACGACACCCCGGCCCTGGGAACCCTCGACCTCCGGGCCAGGTGTCGCAGGCTCAAATCCGAAAAGAATTTGGGCTTGGTGGTGGTGGATTATCTTCAGTTGATGCGGGCCAGTCGACGGATTGATTCCCGCGAGCAGGAGATTTCCGAAATTTCCCGGACCCTGAAAGGGCTGGCCAAGGAACTGGACCTGCCGATGATCGCCCTGGCCCAGCTCAACCGAAAGGTCGAGGAACGCAGCAACCGGCGGCCGATGCTTTCGGACTTGCGCGAATCCGGCGCGATCGAACAGGATGCGGACGTGATCGCCTTCATTTACCGCGACGAGGTTTACAACAAGCAGGAAGGCAATCCCAAAAAGGGCATTGCGGAGATCATCATCGGCAAGCAGCGCAACGGGCCGGTGGGCGAGGTGGAACTGGCCTATCTGGACTCGTACACCGCGTTCGAAAATCTGGTTGATGTCCCGCCGCCTTCGGAAAGTTTTCAATCCGGCGCGTAGGATTGTTTCTTGCGCACCTGTCCCCGTAAGACAAGGAGGCAATGTGTTTTTCGATCCCCTGGAAGGCCTTGATCGCAAGGAACTGGAAGGCTTGCAGTCCGTCAGGCTGCGCAGCGTGACGCAAGCGGCGGCCCGCTCGCCGCTGTATGCCGGATTGTTTCAGGAGCACGGCCTCCGGGCCGACCAGATCCGAGGCCTGGATGACTTGGCGCGGATCCCTCTGACCGACAAGGAGCACCTGCGGTCCAGTTATCCGGACGGGCTGCTTTGTCGGCCCAAGGAGGAAATGGTCCGGCTGCATGCCTCTTCAGGGACCACTGGCGCGGCGACCGTGATTTTTCATACCGCCGGGGACATTCAGACTTGGGCCGACTTGGTGGCCCGCTGCTTCCATATGGTCGGGGTGCGGCCCGGCGATGTCTTTCAAAATATGAGCGGGTACGGCCTGTTCACCGGAGGCCTGGGCATCCATTACGGCGCGGAGCGCCTGGGATGCCTGACCATCCCCGCCGGCGCGGGCAACAGCAAGCGGCAGATCAAGCTGCTTCAGGATTTCCTCGTCACGGTGATTCACATCATTCCTTCCTACGCCCTGCATCTGGCCACGGTATTTCAGTCCCTGGGCGTGGAGCCGAGCGGATTGCATCTGAAGACCGCCCTGATCGGCGCGGAGCCGCATTCCGAGGAGATTCGCCGACGGATCGAGGAATTGTACGGGGTGAAGGCCTACAACTCTTACGGGCTGTCCGAGATGAACGGTCCCGGTGTGGCTTTCGAATGTCCGGAGCAAAACGGGATGCACATCTGGGAAGACGCCTTTTTGCCGGAGATTCTCGATCCGGTCACGCTGGAGCCTGTCCCGGAAGGGGAGGTGGGAGAACTGATCCTGACCACGCTGACCCGCGAAGGCATGCCGATCCTGCGCTATCGTACCCGAGATCTGACCCGTTTTCTGCCTGGAGACTGTCCCTGCGGCCGGGTGCATCGCCGCATTGACCGGATTGTCGGACGCAGCGACGACATGATCATCATCAAGGGCGTGAACATCTTCCCGATGCAGGTGGAGCGCGTGCTGATGGCCATTCCGGAAGTGGGACAGAATTATCTGATCGTGTTGGAACGGCAAGGCTATCTGGATCAGTTCAAGGTTCAGGTGGAAGTTAAGAGCGAATTTTTCGTGGAAGACATGCGGGAGCTCAAGAAACTCCAGAACAAAATCACCGGCCTGCTGCGTGATGAATTGCTGGTCACGCCCAAGGTGGAACTGGTGGAAGCCCGGAGCCTGCCTTGCTCTGAGGGCAAGGCCCAGCGGGTGTGCGATTTGCGGGGGCAAGCCGAGTAACGATGTCGTTTATCCTGGCCGGACTGTTTCTGGCGTTTCTTGGCCTGCTTCTGGTGTTGCACGTGTTCGGTCTGCCGGCCAATTGGCTGATTCTGATCGCCGTGGCGGGTTGGGGCTGGATTCATCCGGAGTTCGTGGGCGGGATCGGTTTTTTCGCTGCCTTGTTCGCGCTTTGCGTGCTGGGTGAGGTCGTGGAGTTCGCGGCCCAGATGTGGGGCGGGCGGCGGTTCGGAGGAAGCCGGAAAGGGGCGTGGGCGGCCGTAGTCGGGGCAATTATCGGGGGCGTCTTCGGCGCCCCCTTTTTTTTCGGGCTGGGCGCGGTTCCCGGTTCCTTTCTGGGGGCTTACGCAGGCAGTCTGCTGATCGAGTTGGGTCAGGGCTACCCGATGGCGGCCGCGCGACGGGCTGCCTGGGGCGCGATGTGGAACAAGGTTTTCGGCACGGTGGTCAAGGTCTGTCTCGGGATCTGGATGATCGTCTTGAGCTTTGATCTGGTTTGGCCCGGCTGATCGCTGTGCTTGCCTTGCACTATAGCGACATTTCTTTTTTTCAACGCACGAATAAGCTTCGGCATGTTCATAATTATGTAACTACTCAGCATAGAGCAATGCCGTTGCCGGGGTCGGAGTCGGGATCGGTATCGGGATCGAAAATGCTGGGATTCGTTCAGAGTTTTTTTCCTGTTCCGATCCCGATCCCGATTCCGATAGCGACCCCGACCCCGACTCCGATTGCCGGAGTAAGAGCGGACATAGGATGTGCTGAGTAGTTAGATAATTATCAAGTCCGAACTACGGAAGTGGTCTTGATTCGGTTCGTTTCTCGGAACGATTTTCTGCAATCCCGAAGGGATGTTGTCGTATAGCCGGTGGTTTCAACCACCGGGATGAAGTATACAGCATTTTCAAGTCCTGAAGGGACGACATTTCATGCCGAAATAATAAAAAAATGTCGTCCCTTCAGGACTCGCTCACATGAAATACGCTTGCCGGTGGTTGAAACCACCGGCTATACGATGTCTCCCTTTCAGGGAGTTTGGATAAGCTGCCAATATGCTCTTCATGCAAGTTGAGACCGGTCAACTCCCTTACACCACTTGGCAATCCGGGCAGAAGCAGGTGGTCCGACCGGCGACCTTGGCGGTCTGGAGGGCCGTGCCGCAGAGTACGCAGGGCAGCCCCCCACGCCCATAGACCTGAAAGGTATTTTGAAACGTCCCCACGAGTCCCGCCGCGGTGCGGTAGTCCCGGATGGAACTGCCTCCTGCGGCGATGGCTTCCTCCAGGACGCTCTGGATGCTTGTTAGGAGTCCGGCCAGGCGTTCCGGGACGATCCGATATGCTGGCGTCGCCGGATGGATGTCCGCTCGGAAAAGGCTTTCATCGGCATAGATGTTGCCGATTCCGGCAATGATCCGCTGATCCAACAGCAATGCCTTGATCCGCCCTTTCTTCCCACTGATTTGCCTCGTGAAGGTCTCCAAATCCAACCCCAGCGGTTCCGGTCCGAGGTTGCGATAAAAGGGCCATCGCTTCAGCTCCTCGTCGGCAAACAGGCCGCAGGTTCCGAATTTGCGTTGGTCCTGAAAATACAGCGTGGTCCCGTCGTCCAGATCCAACAACAAATGCACGTGCCGGGCAGGAGCAAGACCGGCGGGCATGAGACCCAGCCTTCCGGTCATGCGCAGGTGAAACACCAGCACGTCTTGATCCGGAAACTCCAGAAACAACAATTTGCCCCGGCGGGAGACGCCGCGGATGGTTCGCCCGATGACTTCCCGGGCCAGGTCCCGGTCTCCCTTGGCCAGATGCGCGGCGATGTGCGGCACTCCGATGACGGTCCGCCCCGTGAGCAGAGGGCGGAGCCCTTGGGCAATGGTTTCCACTTCAGGCAGTTCGGGCATGATTCAGATGTCAGGAGTCAGAATTCAGGAGTCAGGAAGCGGAAGGTGGTAACGCTGGTGACGTCGTCAAGGGGAGGTGATGGGGATGGTAATTTGGTCGCCGTCTCGGAGTACTCTCAGGAGTAGGGGCCGTTGATCGGTTTTGGCCTGGACTCCGGCGTGGTGCAGGACTTCCAGGGCTGTAATGGGAGTTTCGTCCGCGGCGAGCAGGACGTCTCCGGGCTGCAACCCGGCTTCCTGGGCCAGGGAGTTTGGAATCACGCCGGTGACGACCACCTGATCGTCGACCCAGGTGATGAGCATGCCCAGACGTCTCGGTGGTTCCGGACAGTAGAAAAAGAAATCTCCGGCCGTGGGGTCCGGGATTGGACCTCCGCGCCAGGGGATCAGGGACAGTATCCGGGGGGCCTCGTCCAGCAGGCCGAGTCGATAGGCAATCCCGTGACCGTCTTCAACATGGGCCGCACCGGTCAGGATGACCATGGTTTCATCCGCTTCGCGATGCTGGATCGCGGCATGGGCCATCTGGGTATCCCAGAGGGACTGGATTATCATGAATCGTTCCAGGTCGAACCCGGCTTCCATGGTCCGGTCCGGCATCAATTTCAGGTGCCGGTGGTATTCCTCTTCGATCATGGCCCGCTGAGTAGGCGGGGGAGGGATCAGCGCCGGGGGAAGCAGGCCGCGCTCTTCGGAAGGGATGCTGTCCAGGCCGTCGGCACGGATCCGATGCAGCAGGGCCTTGGGCACGTTCAGGCCGTAAACCGGAATGTCGGATTCCTTGGCCTGAGCCAGGATCGGACGATAGAAGGCAAAATTGTATCCCCAGTAGTCCTGCCAGCCCAACTTCTCTTCCAGTTCATTCAGCTCTACGCCTCCCTGGTAAAATGCGTCCAGGACCGCCTGGGCGGACCAGGGAACCATCTCCAACCCAAGTGCAAGCGGCAGACCGGATTGGGCCAAAATGCCCAGGGCCTCGGTCTGGAACTGATGATCGCAGGCATTGGCGTGGGACTCGCCGATCAGAATGAAATCGTGAGACGCGACCAGGGCCGCCAGCTCGGAAGATTCGACGTGACGTCCATCGGCCAGAAAGAGCGTCCCGGGCTGCGGCAACGTGGCCGTTTCGGGCATGGGGGGAGAGAGAAGGCGGGCGCAGCCGACGTTCAGGCCCAGGAGGGTCAGGAGGGCCAGAATCGCCGACAGCGCCCGAAGGGGGATCAATCCCACTTACGTTTGTCCTCGATGGGACGGATTTGAGCCGGAAGCGAACCAGGAGCCACGACTTTCAGGTCGGGTCGCAGGCCGATCTTCTCGCGGAACTGATGGAAGAGTTCGTTCTCCCGCTTGAACTGGCTGGCTTCGATGAACAGGGTCAGTTCGTCGATGCCCCCGGGGTTGGTCACCTCGATCTGCCAGCGCTTGATCTCTTCGAAAGAGGCCATGACCTGTTCGACCTGATGCGGGTAAACGAACATGCCTTTGATCCGGGCCGTGGTGTCCACGCGGCCGACGATGTTGCCCAGCCGGGGCGAAGAGCGTCCGCATGGGCAAGGCGCCCGGTCGATGTAGGACAGGTCTCCGGTGGAGAGCCGGATCAGCGGGTAGGTCTTGTTGAAGGCCGTGACCACGATTTCGCCGACTTCCCCGTCCTTGAGCGGAATCCCGGTGTCCGGATGGCAAATCTCCGCGAAAACGCGATTGGAGACGTGCAGCCCGTTTTTGTGGAAACATTCGTAGCCGATGGAGCCGACATCCGCGGTGCCGTAGCCTTGGCGCATGATGATGTCGAACTTCTTTTCCAGGTTGTTGCGCAGTTTTTCCGGGAATTTTTCGCCGGTGACGAAAGCCACTTCCAGATAGAGATCCTTGCGCAGATTCAGCCCGGCTTCCTCGCCCTTTTGGGCCAGGTGCATCAGGTAGCTGGGCGTACCGACGTACCCGGTGATTCGCAGCTTCTGCATGATGTCCAACTGGGTGTTGGTGTTCCCAGGGCCCGCGGGGACCACGGCGCAGCCCAGGTTGCGCAGCGGCTCCTCGAACATCAGCCCGGCGGGGGCGAGGTGGTAGTTGAAGGTGATCATGTTCACGTCACCGGGACGAAATCCGGCGGCATAAAAGCCTTCGGTCCAACCCCAGTAGTCGTCGACGCGGTCCTCGGGGTCGAAGATCGGGCCGGGAGAAAGAAAAATCCGGCGCAGTTCCCCCAGGTCCTTGGTCAGCAATCCGCCAAGGCGCGGTCCCATGGTCTGCAAGAAAATCAATTCCTTTTTCTTGATGATCGGGATGTGCTTCAAGTCGTTGAGCACCTTGAACTTGTCCGGGCTGAACTGGGCCCGGTCAAAGCGCTTCTTGACGTCCTCGGAGTACCTGTAGGCGTAGGTCAGAAGATCCTTGAGATGGATCTGGTAATATTGCCTGCGTTCGCTTTCATCCAGTACTTCCCGGCGACTATAGATGCCTTCAGTACGGTCTTTTCGAGTCATATCCGGTTCCTCTTTTTCTGTTCACGACTATCCAGTCTTAACCTATAAACAGTGATAATTACCAACAGCCCGCGAGAAAATCAAGTCCGGAAACGCGGGGTTTTCATGGCGGTATTGATTTTGGACACGACAAGCAAAAAGGCCGGTTTTCCTTGGGAAAACCGGCCTCAACCTTTCGGTGATGAGTAGGGTGCACGTTTGTTCGGTATCTTGCGGTCAGCTTAAATCCTTGATGATCCCCTTGGCTGCCAGCATTCCGGTGGCCGCGGCGGAGACGATGTTGCCGGCCACGCCGGGACCGTCACCGGCAACGTACATGCCCGGCAGGGAGGTTCGCAGGTCGGCATCGGTCTCCATCTGGGTGGCGAAAAACTTGATTTCCGGGGCGTAGAGCAGAGTTTCGTCATTGGCCACGCCCGGAACGACGCAGTTCAGCTTTTCCAGGCCTTCCACGAGGTTGGTCAGGATGCGTTCAGGCAGGGCCATAGCGATGTCGCCACAGGTGACGTTGGACAGGGTGGGGCGGATGAAACCCTTGGATATCCGGTTCCAGGTGCTGCGTCGTCCGCGCTTGAGGTCGCCGAAACGCTGCAGGATGGGCTTGCCGCCGCCGATCAGACTGGCCAGCTTGCCGATGGACTCGCCGTAGGCTTGGTTGTCCGTGACCGGTTCGGTGAGCACCACTTTGGAGAGAAAGGCGAAGTTGCTGTTTTCGGACTTCTTGTCCAGGTAGGCGTGGCCGTTGACGCAGACGAAGTTCTGGTAGTTCTCCAGGGAGACGTATCCGCCGCGGTTGGTGCAGAAAGTCCGGGTCTGGTCGTCGTATTTTCGGGTCTGGATGAAAAAGGTCGGATCGTAGATTACGTTGGTCAGGTCGTGGAGAATGTCGTTATGCACCTCTACGCGCACACCGACCTCAATGCCGCGCTGGGTCAGGTTGATGCCGTGGGCCTGGGCGATGCGCCCGGCCCAGTCAGCTCCGACCCGGCCCGGGGCCAGAACCACGTGCCGACATTGCAAGGTCGCTTGATCGGTGACCACTCCGCCGACACGGCCTTGGTCCACCAGGATTTCCCGAACATCCTCGTTGGTGCGGATGATTACGCCCTTGCGTTGGATATGCTCGGCCATGGCCGCGATGTGGTCGGGCAGTTTGTCGCTGCCCAGGTGCTTTTGGCGGATCAGGAGCAGGTCGATTCCGGCTTTTTTGGCTTGTTTGCGGATCTCCCGGGCCTTGTCCATGTCCGTGGGGTAGACCGGGCCGTCCATACCGAACCGGGTGAAGACCGTTTCGGTTTCGCGAATCAGTTCCCTGGCTTGGTCCGGTGAGAGAAACTGGGTCAGGTCCGTCTTGCCGAGGATATGGATGAAGTTCAGCTTGCCGTCGGAAAACAGACCGGCCCCGCCGATTCCGGAAAGAATGTTGCAGGGCTTGCAATGGTGGCAGGTCGGACTTTGCTTTTGACCGATGGGGCAGGACCGACGCAGGGGGGATCGGCCCTTGTCCACCAGGATGATCTTCAGGTCCGTGTTTTCGGCCAAGTGGTACGCGGCGAACAAACCGGCCGGGCCGCCGCCGATAATGATCACGTCGGCTGAGTTGATTGATGAGGAGGTGGTCAAAACGTCTCCAGGGGATGATTGGGAGAAAGGTGGTTCAGTTGTCCTCGAAACGTCGCAATAGAATGGAGTCCAGATCGCGCTTGGGAACGTGGTGAACGCCTTTTTCGTCTCGCCAGTACTTTATGTCGCCGGACTCGCCGAGGCGTTCCAGCACGATTTTTTCCTTGGGCCGTCCCAGGGCAATGACCATCAGGATTTCAAAGCCTTCGGGCGTTTCCAGAGCCGCGGCCAGGGCGTCTTTTTTGATGGAGCCGATCATGCATCCGCCCAGACCCGTTTCCGTTGCGCCCAGGAGGATGGTCTGGGCCGCGATGCCCAGATCCCAGGCCGAGGTCTTTGCGTATCGTTGATCTCCAAGGATGACGATATATCCCGTGGGGCGCTCACCCTCTTCCGGCCCGTCCCAGTCCTTGAGATAAGCGGCCCAGGCCAGGTGAGGGAAAATCCGGGCGTTGACGCTGGAATCAACGCTGATCATGTACCGCAAGGGCTGCAAATTGGCCGCCGAGGCCGTCAGCCTCGCCATGTCCACCAAATCTTCCAGGGCCTCCAGCGAGAGCGGGTGGTTCTCGTAAAAACGCCGGAAACTGCGGGTCCTGGAAACAAGCTCTCGCAGGGTCATTCTCTTCACTCCTTTTCGATCCTTCTCGGGGCGCGCCCGGTGGCTTCATGAAATACGCCGTGGCGTTTCACCATTGAGATGATTGTCTCGTTCACCTCGACTAGCGAAGTGAACGAGAAACATATCACGGCTTGACTCGCAGGAAAAGAGTCAAGTTTCGTGCCGGGTCCGTGCCGTTTGAGATTTAAAGAAAAAAAGGCCGGGATCACTCCCGGCCGTTGGAGGGGCGGGTTTGAAACCCGCCCCTACGGGGTGACGGAACGTCCTACCGCAGCCGTTCGGCCAGCAGTTCGGCCACGTGTTTGACCTCGATGTCCTTGCCCGCGGCCTTCATTCCGCCCCGGATCTGCATCACGCAGCCTGGGCAGTCCGTGGCCACGGCGGCGATGTCGCCCGCTTCCAGGTTGGCCATTTTTTTAGCCAGCAGGGTCTTGGAGATGGCCGGGAACTTCATGGAGTAGGAACCGCCGAAGCCGCAGCAGACTTCCTCCTCGGAGGTCGGCACATAGTCGTGGGCCATGTTGATGGCCTCCCTCGGTGCTTCGCGGACTTCCAGGCCTCGGCAGAGGTGGCAAGGGGCGTGGTAGCCGATGCGTTTGCCGGAGCGGTTGAACTTCATGGACGAGATTTGCAGCACATCGTGGATGAAGGAACTGAAGTCGATGACCTTGTCCGCGAATTGGGCCACCTTGGGGGCCAGATCGGCATCGTTCTCCAGCAGCTTGGGGTAGCTGTGCTTGAGGTGCGAGGCACAGGAGGCGCACATGGTCATGATGTAGTCGAATTTGGACGGATCAATGGCCTGAACGTTCTGCCGAGCCACTTCCACGGCCGCCTGCTTCTCGCCCATCATGTTCACCGGCAGGCCGCAGCAGGATTGCTTCATGGGGTAGTCCAGCTCCACGGTACCCGTGGAGGCGATGATCTTGACCGCGGCCTTCATCTGTTCGGGGTAGACGAAGTCCTGGACGCAGCCCGAGAACAGGGCCACCCGCAACGTGGGGTTGCGCACCTCGGGTTTGATGGACTTCCATTCGTCCCGGAAGGCCTTGTCCGCGATGGTGGGCAGCTTGCGGAAATCCTGATCTTTTTCCTTCATGAACACCGTGGGCAGATGTCGGATGTACTGCCCTTCGCGCTCCGCAAAAGGCTTCTGGGCCCAGCGCATGTTTTTCAGCAGGGTGTGGAACAGGGTGCGGTTCTTAAGCACCATGCCCATCAGTTTGGACTGGGCCGGATGGCCATCCTCGTCCTGAATCATGGCATGGATTTCCTTGATCAGTCGAGGCAGGTCGATGCCCGCGGCGCAGACCTCCTTGCAGGCCCCGCAGTTCACGCAGTTCTGGACCAGAAACTTGGCCTTGTCCTTGCCGTGGAAGAAGTAGGTCATGATCAGGCCGATGGCCCCGATGTAGACGTGGCCGTACTTATGGCCGCCAACCAGGCGGTAGACCGGGCAGACGTTGGCGCAGGCCCCGCAGCGGATGCAGCGCAGGATCTGGGCGAAGTCCTTGTCCTTGGCCAGCTTCTTGCGTCCGTTGTCCAGGAAGACCACGTGCATGACCTTCTTGTCGTCCGGCGCGCCCTTGCATTCGTTGGGACCGGTGATCCAGGTCACGTAGGAGGTGATCTGCTGGCCGGTGGCGTTGCGGGGCAGGGCGCGAAGGATGCGCAGGGCGTCGTGCAGGGTGGGTGTCAGCTTTTCCAGGCCCACCAGAGCCACATGCACCCGAGGCAGGGTGGTGGCCAGCCGGGCGTTGCCCTCGTTGGTCACCAGGCCGATGGTTCCGGTTTCCACCACGGCGAAGTTGCTTCCGGAGATGCCCATGTCCGCTTCCACGTATTCCTTGCGCAGCTCCCGACGGGCCACTTTGACCAGCTTCTGGATGTCCGGATTCTGTTCCTTCTTGGTCACCCCGGCGAAGAGGTCGGCCACTTGGTAGCGGGAGAGGTGGATGGCAGGCATGACCATGTGCGACGGGCCTTCGCCGCGCATCTGGATGATCCATTCCCCCAGGTCCGATTCCACGACCTTCAGACCCTCGGCTTCCAGATGGTTGTTGAGGTGGGTTTCCTCCGCGGTCATGGACTTGGCCTTGATCACCTTTTTACAGTCGTTGTCCTTGGCGATGCGGGCGATGATCCGGTTGGCCTCCTCCGCGGTCGTGGCCAGATGGACGTGGACGCCCATGGATTCGGCTTTTTGCTTGAACTGCTGGTACAGCTCGTCCATGCGCCGGATGCCGTCGTCCTTGGCCTGGGCGATCTCCTCGATCAGGCCCTTGACGTCCATTCCGGTAAAGGCGTTGGCCCGGCCGGTGCGATAGGCCACGGCAAAGGTGTCCAAGGCCTTGCGCTGGAACTCGTTGCCCAGGGACTCTTCGACTTCCTGGAGATATTCTTCTATTTTTACGGCAGTTTGCATTATTCGTCCTCCCAGAGCAGGATGTGCAGTTCCAATGGGCCGTGGACCCCGATGGCCAGCACCCGTTCAATGTCCGCGGTCCGGCTGGCCCCGGTGATGAAGGCCAGGTAGTTGGGGGCCTTTTGCATCATGGGCAGCAGTTCGGCCTCAGCCTCGTAGCTGGTGGCACGCAGCTTGGACAGGGGCAGGACCACCACGTTGATCTCGCTGATCATGGTGGACAACCGCAGATCCTCGGAAGAGGAGTCCAGCACCAGGGAACCGGTCTCGGCCAGTCCCAGGTCGGCCACGGCGAATCCGATGTCGATCCCGGCCAGATGGCCGCGCAGGCCGTCGGCGATGAGCTTTACTCCGGCTTTTTCCGCTGCCTTGGCCAGTTTCGCGTACTGCTCGTCGGCCAGCTTGGGCGCGGCCATGACCTTGTCCGCCGCCTTGGCTACGCACAGGTCCGAGGCTTCGTCGGAAATCGCGTTTTCGCAGCCGGAGAGCAGCAGTTGGCAGGCGTCCTTGTTCAGGCAGACGTCCACGGCGTAGGCGTAGGCTTCGTCCAGTTTGCCGATCCGCTTGACCACCGCGGAGACGGCTTCGGCCTTTTTAGTAAAGAGTTCAATTTTTTCCTGACTCACGCTCAGCCTCCTTGTTTCCCAGGACTTCCATGGTCTGGGTGGCGATTTCCAACTCTTCGTTGGTGGGGATGATAAAGATTTTGATCAGGCTGTTGGCGGTGCTGATTTCCATGGCTTGGCCACGGGGAGCTTCGGCATTACGCTGGGTGTCCAGTACCGCGCCCAACCCTCCAAGGGTGGCGCAGGACAGTCGGCGAACCGCGGAGTCGTTCTCGCCGATGCCGGCGGTAAAGCAGATGGCGTCGGCTCCGTCCAGCAGGGCCAGGTACTGGCCGATGTACTGGGTCACCCGGCGGCAGAAGACCCGCAGAGCCAGTTGGGCGTCTGCGTCGCCCTGGGCGATGAGGTCGTGGATGTCGCGCATATCGTTATGGCCGCACATCCCCTTCAGCCCGCTTTCCTTGTTCAACAGCGTGTCGATTTCGCGAATAGTCAAGCCCTTGTTGTCCGCCAGAAAGGCATGCAGGGCCGGGTCCACGTCGCCGGAACGCGTGCCCATCACCAGTCCGGCCAACGGGGTCAGGCCCATGCTGGTGTCGATGCACTTGCCGTTCTTGATCGCGGCCATGGAGCAGCCGTTGCCCAGATGTACGGTCACACAGGAGGTTTCCTGGAGCGGCTTGCCCAGCATTTTGGCACACTGCTTGGCCACATAGAAGTGAGACGTGCCGTGGAAGCCGTAGCGACGGATCTTCAGTTCGGTGTAAAGTTCCTTGGGAATGGCGTAACGGTAGGCTTCCGGGGCCATGGTCTGGTGAAAGGCCGTGTCGAACACGGCCACGTTGGGCACGCCGGGTATCAGCCGCAACGCGGTCTCGATGCCAGCCAGCCCCCCGGGATTGTGTAACGGTGCCAAGGGGATTTGAGCCTTGATGCCCTCAATCACGGTCTCGTCCACCAGGGTCGGAGCGCTGAAGTCTTCCCCGCCATGAACGATTCTGTGGCCGATGCCCTGGATTTCCGAAACCGAGGCGATGACTCCGGTCTCCTTGCCGGTGATCAGTTCCACCAGCTTTGCCAGGCCCGTGGCGTGGTCCGGGATGGACATGGCTTCATTGAAGGCCTGCTCCCGGTCCGTGCCGGGACGGCGGACATGTTTGATCTTGCTGGTGGCCTCGCCGATGCGTTCCACAAGACCCGAAGCCAAAACGGCCTGCTCGGTCATGTCCAAAAGCTGATATTTGACCGAGGAACTGCCGGAGTTGAGGATGAGAATCTTCATGAATCTTCCCTTCAAATAAAGTTGACGTGGTATTTCAGGCAAGTCGCTAATTTCTATTTCCCGCGTGCTGAGCCTGGATGGCGGTGATGGCCACGGTATTGACGATGTCCGGCACGGTGCAGCCGCGGGAGAGGTCGTTGACCGGTTTGTTCAGACCCTGGAGAACCGGGCCGATGGCGATGGCGTTGGCGGCTCGCTGCACGGCCTTGTAGGTGTTATTGCCGGTGTTCAGGTCCGGGAAGATGAACACCGTGGCCCGTCCGGCCACCTTTGAGTCGGGCATTTTGGTCATGGCTACGTCCGGATCGTAGGCCGCGTCGTACTGGATTGGTCCTTCGATGAGCAGTTCCGGAGACATCTCTTTGGCGATGGCCGTGGCTTCCCGGACCTTTTCCACTTCCTGGCCCGAACCGGATTCGCCGGTGGAGTAGGAGAGCATGGCAATTCTGGGGTCAACACCAAATTGGACGGCGGTGTCCGCGGAGGCTAGAGCGATTTCCGCCAGCTGTTGGGCCGAGGGGTTGGGGTTCACGGCGCAGTCGCCGAAGACCAGCACCCGGTCGGACATGCACATGAAAAAGACCGAGGAGACCAGGGAGATGCCCGGCCTGGTCTTAATGAACTGCAAGGCCGGACGGATGGTCTGCTGGGTGGTGGTGATGGAGCCGGAAACCATCCCGTCGGCATGTCCTTTTTGAACCATCATGGTCCCGAAATAGGTGGCCTCGGCCATGGTGTCGTGGGCCACTTCCTCGGTCATGCCTTTGGTTTTGCGCAGCTCGTAGTAGGCTTTCCAGTATTCCTCGAAATATTCCGACGTGCCCGGGTCAATGAACGTGGCCTTGTCCAGGGACAGCCCCATCTGAGCGGCCTTGGCCCGAATGGCGTCCGGTTGGCCGAGGATGGTCAGATCAGCGATGCCGCGGCGCAGCAGAATGTCCGCGGCCTGGAGAATGCGGGTGGACGCGCCTTCGGGCAGCACGATGTGTCGGCGTTCGGCCTTGGCTTTCTCGATCAGGCTGTACTCGAACATCACCGGTGTGACCTTGGTGGATTTTTTTGTCTCCAGGCGCTGGAAAAGTTCCGCGGTGTCCACGTGCTCCTCGAAAGATCCCAGGGCCGTGGCGATCTTCTTCTGGTCCTCGGGCTCGATGCGACCGTACATTTCCATCAGGGTCCTGGTGATCTTGTAGGTATGGCCCTTGGCCGAAAGAATGGGCATGGGCACGCCGGTCCAGCCGTCCAGGAGCTTCATTACGGAATCCGGAGGCTTGATGCCGCCGGTGAGCACGATTCCCGCAACCTCGGGATAGGTCTGGGATTGCCGGGTGGCGATGCAGCCCAGGAGGATGTCCGACCGGTCGCCGGGGGTGATGACCATGGAGTTCTTGGAAACGTACTGCAGAAAGTTGTTCACCTGCATGGCGGCCACCACGTAGTCGTCCACCTGAACGTCCAGCAGATCTCCGCCGGCGATCACTTCGGCGTCCAGCCATTTGCGGATGTCGTTGATGGTCGGCTTGCCCAGGGAGGGCACCTCGGGGATGGCATAAGCCAGGCATTCCTCGTGGTCCCGGTATTTGCAGCGCAGACCACCGATGATTTCGTCCTTGTCCAGGCTCTCGGCCCGATTGACGATGGTGGCCAGGACGTCCAGACCCTTTTCGGAAAACGTGTCGATGGCGATCTGGGTCTGGGCCACGATTTGTCTCGGGGTCTTGTTTTGGCCGTTGGCCACCAGGATCACCGGAGAGCCGAGGTTGGCGGCGATCTCCGCGTTGATGTCGAACTCAAAGGCCGAATCACCGCCGATAAAGTCCGAGCCTTCGCAAAGGATGAAGTCGTAACGGGTTTCCAGGGCCTTGTACTTGGCCAGGATGTTCTCCATCAGCAAGGCGTGTTCGCCTTGATTGATCAGGTCCCGGGCCTGTTCCAGGGTGTAGGCGAAAGCGTCCTGGTAGGTTTCGTTGAGGTGGAACTGGGTCAGGATCAGGTTGGTGTCGTGATCCCGTTTGCCGTTGCCCTGGGCGCTGATGATCGGTCGAAAAAAACCCACCCGCCGGATATGGCGCATGAGCATCTGCATCAGGCCGAGACAGATGGCCGATTTGCCGCTGCGGGACTCCGTGTTGATGACGTAGAGGTTCTTGGCCATGGGCGAGGGTCCTTTGGTTTTGAGGTGGTCAGGCAGGGGCGAATCCATTCTCCCATCGAAATCGCAATCGAAATCGCAATCGCAATCGGAAAGTAACCAGAAATCGATTTCGATCACGATTTCGATTTCGATACCGATCCGAATACTCGCTGGGAAATGAGAACAAATCCACCCCTACCCGTTACAACGTTTCCGCGTACAACTCCACCACATGCTTCACGGGAATCGAATGTCCGGACTTGGACAGCATGTCCGAAATCTGGAGCATGCAGGCCGGACAGCTGGTGGCCGCAATTTTGGCGCCGGTGGCGGCGATACTTTCGGCCTTTTTACGGCCGATGACGTCGGACAGCTTGTAGTGCTTGATGTTGAAGCTGCCGCCGGATCCGCAGCAGGATGGGCCTCCGGGCAGCTCGGCAGCGGCGTATTTGCCTCCGGCGGCCAGGATCTGGCGCGGTTGGGCCGTGATCTTCAACGTATTCCGCAGGTGACAGGGGTCGTGGTAGGCCACCTTGGCCGGGCTTGCGGCCTCTTTCGGGGCGACCTTCAGGACGTCGGCAAGAAACTGGCTGACGTCCATGACCTTGTCGGCGAGGTCCTTGACCCGGACCGCGTCCATCTTGTCCCCGTAGTATTTGGGCCAAAGCTCATGAATGGTGGCCGTGCAGGTGGCGCAGGGGGTGATCAGGTAGTCCCATTTGCCTTTGGCGAACAGGTCCAGGTTTTGGCGGACCAGATTGTCGAAGACCTCGGTTTCGCCGCTGGACAGGGCCGGGATGCCGCAGCAGGCCTGATTGGGCGGCATAAACACCCCGACCTGATGGTGCTCCATGATTTTCAGCACGGCCTGGCCGACCTGGGGGAAAACCTTGTCCGTGACGCAGCCGGGGAAGAACGCCACCCGCAGCCCGGACTTGCCCGAAGGGGTATCCTTGTGGGGAGTTTGGGAATGCAGCGATTTCGAGGCCAGCTTCTTGAAATGCCGGTCCGCGATCAGCGGGGCGTTGAACCGGGCGCAGGACGTGCCGATGACACTGTCCGCATCCTTGGTGAACAGGCCCTGCAAGGACGATCCCAGGGAAAGCAGGTTGTTCATCAGTTTGGGGTTGGTCAGCAGTCGGCGGAAGATCAGTCGCTGAGTGGGCGGCAGGCCCAGGTAGCCGGTGAGAATGGCCCGGGCGCGTAGAAAGATGTCCGTGACCTTGACCCCGGAAGGACAGTTGGCCTCGCAGGTGCCGCAGAGCAGACAGCGCTGGAGTTTTTCATTGACCTCTTCCGGGTCCTTGAGGATTTCCTCGGACAGACCGGAGAGCAAAGCCAATTTGCCGCGAGTGACGTCGGTCTCCCGGCCGGTTTGGGCGAAGACCGGGCACTGGGCCTGGCACATGCCGCAGCGCATGCAGCCGGTGAGCAGGTCGTCCAGCTCCTTAAGCATGGATACGAGTTTTTTGATGTCGGCCATGATGTCCTCCGGTTAGGCGAGCAGGGGGCCGAGGATTTTGCCCGGATTGAGGATGTTGTTGGGGTCGAGCACGCTCTTCATCCTGCGGGAGTAGTTGATGGCCCCCACGCCGTATTCGTTCTTCAAATACTTGGATTTGGCCAGTCCGATGCCGTGCTCGCCGGACAGGGTGCCGCCCAGGGCCAAAGCCTCCTCGAAGATGGCGTCGATGGCCGCTTCCACTCTGTGCCATTCCTTCTGGTCGCGCTTGTCCGTGAGGATGGTCGGGTGCAGGTTGCCGTCCCCGGCGTGGCCAAAGGTACCGATGGTCAGGTCGTATTTCTTGGCGATTCTGTCCAGGGCCTGCATCATGGCCGGGATTTTGGAGCGGGGGACCGTGGCGTCTTCCAGGACCGTGGTCGGTTTGACCCGGGCCAGAGCCGGCAGGGCGTCGCGGCGGGCTTGCCAGACCGCGTTGCGCTCGGCGTCGTCCTTGGCCACGCGCACGCTGATGGCCTTGTTCTCCTTGCAGATGGACTCCACCTTGGCCGCGTCGTCTTCCACCTGGGCCGGGTGGCCGTCCACTTCGATGAGCAGCATGGCCGCGGCGTCCACGGGCAGGCCGGCCTTGCGGAAGTTCTCCACCGTGCGGATGGTGAAGTTGTCCATGAACTCCAGGGTGGCCGGGACGATCTTGTTGGCGATGATCGCGGCCACGGCCCGGGACGCGTCCATCACGTCCGGGAACACGGCCATCATGGCTTTGTAGGCTGCCGGCGGCGGGACCAGCTTGAGGATGAGCTTTTCGAAGACGCCCAGGGTACCTTCAGAGGCGACCATCAACCCGGCCAGGTTGTACCCGGTGACGCACTTCACGGTCTTGCCGCCGGAGCGGATCAGTTCGCCGTTGACGTCGAAAAAATCCACGCCCATGACGTAGTCCTTGGTCACGCCGTACTTCAGGGCGCGCAGGCCTCCGGCGTTCTCGGCCACGTTGCCGCCCAGGGTGGACACGGCCTGGGAGCCGGGATCAGGCGGGTAAAGCAGGCCCTTGGCGGCCACCTGAGCCGCGAATTTGGCCGTGACCGCGCCGGGCTGGACAACGGCGTAGAGGTCCTCCTCATTAATCTCCAAAACCTTGTCCAAAGCCGTGGTCAGACAGACCACGCCGCCGGGGTGGGGAATGGTTCCGCCGGACAGGTTGGTCCCGGCACCGCGCACGGTGAGCTTCAGGCCGTTCTCGTTGCACAGCTTGACCACCTGACCCAGACTTTCAGAATTCTCCGGGCGGACCACGATGGCTGGTTGGGTCTGATCCAGGACCGCGGAATCGTAAGAATAGGCGTGCAATTCGGCAGGCTCGGTCATCACGTTGTCCTTGCCGACGATTCGCTGGAATTCGTTTTTCAAGGCATCTCTGATCATTGCAAATCTCCTTTGCGTGGGGTTCAAGTTTCAATGCGCACTGCTTACGGAAAGTGTTCAGGCGTGAGCCGTGCCCATCAAGCCTTGAGCCGACCTTGGCGAAAGATCCCCGGGCGGATGTTGGTCCGCCCGGGGAGGGAAGCAGGTTTAGAAGAGGTTGGCAGGCAGGATGTTCAGCAGCAGGATGACCATCAGACCCACGACCACTCCGTAGAGCAGGAAGGGCCAGAAGGTCTTGCGCAGGATGGCGCCTTCCTGTCCGGACAGACCGACCACGGCGCACACGGCCACGATGTTGTGGATGCAGACCATGTTGCCCATGCCGCCGCCCACGGCCTGGGCCGCGACGATGATCTGGCGGGGCAGGTCAAGCTGGGTGGCCATGCCCCACTGGAACTCGGCGAAGAGCAGGTTGGACACCGTGTTCGAGCCGGTGATGAAGGCCCCCAGGCCGCCGACGAAGGAGGCGAACATCGGCCAGCCCTGGCCCACCAGTTCGGACAACGCACTGGCCATGGCCAGAGGCATGGAGGGGTAGGCGTTGGGGTTCAGGGCCAGATCGCCGATGCCGGACCCGCGGAAGATGGAGACCAGACCCACGGCGAAGAACAAGGCGATGGCCGGGTTTTTCATCTTCTTGATGGAATCTACCCAGGCGGTCTTGACCTTGTCGCCGGGCATGCCGTGAATGAAGATGGTCAGGATGGCCACGAGCATGAACGGAATGGTGCCGGGCAGATAGAGGTAGGCAATGGAGCCGCTGACGGATTCATAGCCCAGGATCCCGGTCCAGGCGATACTTTTGGAGGAGAGCCAGGCCTTGAGTCCCAGCTCGTTGATCCGGGTGAGCACCAGGATGATGCCGATGAGTACGTAGGGCATCCAGGCCTTGAACTGGCTCATCCGGGCCTCGAACTTGCAGCCTTCCGCCGCGGTGCTGACCGAGCCGGTCCATTCGGGATCCCAGTTCTTCTGTGAACCGAAGGTCCAGGTGTCCTTGGGCACGGCGATGCCGCGCTTGGCGCCCCAGACCACCACGCCCAGGCCGACCAGTCCGCCGATCAGGGATGGGAATTCCGGACCCAGGAACCAGGCGAAGATCAGGTAGGGGACGGTGAAAGCCACGGCGGCGAAGACGCAGAATTTCCAGGCGCCGAAGCCTTCGGACCAGGAGCGGTTCGGGCCGAAAAAGCGAGAGATGAAGCCGAGCATGAAGATGGGCAGGATGAAGATCATCGGCAGGTGCATCAGGGTGGCCCACTGGCCGATGAGCATGCCGAAGGATTCATAGCTGGTGAAGTTCACGCCCACGGCCCCGCTGGCCACGGCGTCGCCCACCAGGTCGCGCAGGAAGGTCAGGCCGATGATGACCGGCGTGCCCACCGCGCCGAAGGTGACGGGGAAGGAGTTGAAGACCAGGCAGATGACCGCGGCGGCCAGGGGCGGGAAGCCCAGGGCCAGGAGCAGCGGAGCGGCCAGGGCCGCGGGGGTTCCGAAGCCCGCCGCGCCCTCGATGAAGGCCGCGAACAGGTAGCCGATGATGATGGCCTGCACGCGCATGTCCGGAGAAATGCTCTGCATGCCGCACTGGATGG
Source organism: Desulfonatronum thiodismutans (assembly GCF_000717475.1). Taxonomy (NCBI): domain Bacteria; kingdom Pseudomonadati; phylum Thermodesulfobacteriota; class Desulfovibrionia; order Desulfovibrionales; family Desulfonatronaceae; genus Desulfonatronum; species Desulfonatronum thiodismutans. The sequence goes on along the minus strand of NZ_JPIK01000028.1, from coordinate 63,441 downwards.
TTTCCATGCCGCCGGAGTCGCGCAGGGTATGCAGAATGAGAATTGCACCGAAGACGATGATCAAAATGCCGATGGCCGTGATCACGCCCTGAATGGACAACGCGGCGACGTAGCCGACCGGAAGGCTCCAGACGGCGACGCCGGCCACGGCCGTGACCAGCCAGGCCAACGGCATGGCCTTGGTGGCCGGCCAGCGAAAGCCGACCATCAGCACCAGGGCCAGGGCAATGGGTAACGCGGCGATAAGTGCCAGGACTCCAACGGACATGTTCAACTCCTCCTTGAAAAAAGTTAATCCAACAACTGGGGCTGCAAGCCTTCCACCAAGTATAACGGCCTTCAGCCCGTCTTTTAGCCCGAAACGTAGTGACGAATCGAGCCCGGACCGGCCTCAGCCGAAGAAAACCGCGAACGTTCGCAGTCCTCTTATCAAAAAGCGTGCCTGAATTGTGTCGCTGATCGGCGAAGAAAGAATGAGTAAAACGAGATGGTTCACGAACAACATGCCCCTCGCGGGCCGGGTTTCAGTCCGGAAAAAAAGACGTTCGATACCGACATGAGGAAGGAGCCCTGTTGAATCCGTATGCCGTGTTCTGATTGTATTCCGTGTTCCTCGTCGGATTTACTCCTGATTGCCATTGTTACTCGAAAGCCGTGCCTTGGACAAGTCGCCCGTCATGATTCGTCTTAGGATTTCGGGGTGTCCGAAAAAGAGGATGCGTCTGAAAAATCGGAAAGCCGCTCGTCAAGAAGCGAGGGCGTCCTGACAGCTTTCGTAATTTCTGAATTGCGGAATATCGGCAAACTTGTTAATATAGTAAAAAAGAAGGAGGAGAAGGATGCATGAAACACTTGTCGTCTCGAAGCGCGGCCAGGTCACCTTGCCGGCGGTTCTGCGAAAACGCATGGGTATTGTGGCCGGGGGCGTGCTGATCGCTGAAGAGAGGCAGGGAAATATTATTCTTCGCCCTGCCGCGGTCATGGAGATAGACACTTACACGGAAAACGATATATCTCAGTGGATTGCGGAAGATCACCTCGAAGTGGCGGATCGTAAGGCTCTCCTCGAAAGGTTTCGAGACAGAGCGTGAATCGGCTTTTTCTGGACGCGAATGTTCTGTTCACCGCAGCGCACAATCCAGCGGGAAAGGCATCCTTGTTGTTTGATATCGCCGAAAGAGGTTACTGGACTATCATTACCTCCAACCAGGGTGTGGCGGAGGCGCGGCACAACCTCCGACGTAAATCCCCCGATTCCCTGCCTCGGCTGGAGATGCTGCTTAAAGACGTCATGATCGTGCCCACGGTGATTGGTCAGGCATGCAACCTAACGCTGCCGACCAAAGACGTCCCCATTTACCTGGCGGCTTTGCACGCGAAGTCCTCTCACCTGCTGACCGGAGACATTCGCCATTTCGGCCCGTATATGAACAACCCCGCACGGACCAAAGGTGTTGTCATCTGCACGGTCGCTTCGTATCTGGAACAAATCCTGAAGTAAGGGCGTTATAGCCAGTCGTTTGAAAAACAAGAACGCCGGGTCCATTTTCATGGCCCCGGCGTTCTTGTTTGTGAAGCGCCTCAAAAAATCAGGGAGGCGATTGTTTGAGAGGCGTTACGCTCCCCGCCCGGAGTCGCAGGGTTCGATGTTCGTGTCCGGGGTGGCGTGTTCGGCGGTGTCCGTGAGCACGCATGCAGGGAGCGGGGCGATGTCGGTTTCGCTGTAGGGGTTGGCCTCGGCCATCAGGTTCAGGATCCGCCAACGCTCGTTGACCTCCTGTTCCACGGCTTCACGCAGCTTCTTGGCGTCAACGGGGTTGGACTTGGCCAGGGCCGCGAAGCGGTTTTCGGTCAGCAGGAAGTCCTGGATGGTGCCGTCCGGGGCCTTGGAGTCGATGACCAGCGGGTTTTCGCCGCGCAGGGCCCGACGGGGGTCGTAGCGGAACAAGGGCCAGTAGCCGGATTCCACGGCCTTCTGAGTCTGCTCCTGGGTCTTGCCCATGCCTTTCTTCAGCCCTTGGTTGATGCAGGGGGCGTAGGCGATGATGATCGACGGTCCCTTGTAGCTCTCGGCCTCGGTCAGGGCCTTGAGGAACTGGTTCTTGTTCGCGCCCATGCCCACGGCGGCGACATACACGTAGCCGTAGGTCATCAGCATCCGGGCCAGATCCTTCTTGCGAATCTGCTTGCCGGCCGCGGCGAACTTGGCGATGGCCCCGGTGGGCGTGGCCTTGGAGGACTGGCCACCGGTGTTGGAGTAGACCTCGGTGTCCATGACCAGGATGTTGATGTCCTCGCCCGAGGCCAGAACGTGGTCCAGGCCGCCGAAGCCGATGTCGTAAGCCCAACCGTCGCCGCCGAAGGACCAGACGGACTTCTTGGTGAACAGGTCGGCGCAGGCCTTGATTTCGGCCAGTTTCGGATCATTGTTGTCGGCCAGCAGGGCCTTGAGCTTGTCGCCGACGGCCCGTGACGCGTCGGGGTCGTCCTTGCCGGCCAGCCAGGAACGCATGGTCGAAGCCAGTTCGCCGTCAACGCCGTTGTTCAGGGAGGCTTCCATCAACTGGGCCAGCCGGTCCCGGCGCTGGCGGATGCCCAGGCCGATGCCAAAGCCGAATTCCGCGCAGTCCTCGAACAGGGAGTTGCCCCAGACCGGCCCGTGGCCGTCCTTGTTCACGGTGTACGGCGTGGAGGGTGCCGAGGCGCCCCAGATGGAGGAGCAGCCCGTGGCGTTGGCGATGACCATCCGCTCGCCGAAGAGCTGGGTCATGACCTTGACGTACGGGGTTTCGCCGCAGCCCGAGCAGGCTCCGGAGAATTCCATCAGGGACTTCTGGAACTGGCTGCCCTTGACCGAAGTCCGGCTCATGATGGTGTCCTTGAAGGGCACGGTCACGGCGAAGTCGTAGTTGGGGACCTGAGCCGGGGTCTGGGTGGCCAGGTACTTCATGACCAGGGCCTTTTCCTTGGACGGACAGATGTCCGCGCAGTTGCCGCAGCCCATGCAGTCCAGGGTGTCCACCTGGAGACGGTATTTCATGCCCTTGAGTTCCTTGCCCTTGGCCTCGACCACGTCGAAGGAGGCGGGGGCTCCGGCCAGCTCGTCGTCCTTGGCCAGGACCGGCAGCAGGGCGGAGTGCGGGCAGACAAAGGCGCATTGGTTGCACTGGATGCAGTTCTCGGCGATCCATTCCGGAACCATGATCGCCACGCCGCGCTTCTCATACTGAGACGTGCCGGTGGGGAAAACACCGTCCGGGGTGAAGCAGGAGACGGGCAGCTTGTCGCCCTGCTGGGCCAGCATGGGCCGCATCACCTTGGTCACGAATTCCGGTTCCTGCCTGGCGGTTTGGGCCTGACCCGAGGCGTCGGCCCAGGAAGCCGGGTAGTCCACGGGCTGCAGGGCTTCGGTGGCCTTGTCCACGGCGGCGGTGTTCATGTTTACGATCTTGTCGCCCTTGGCGCCGTAGGCCTTTTTGATGGAGTCCTTGAGCATGGCCACGGCCTGTTCAAAGGGCACCACCTCGGCCAGCTTAAAGAAGGCGGTCTGCATGATCATGTTGATCCGCCCGCCAAGGCCTACTTCCTGGGCGATCTTCACCGCGTCGATGGTGTAGAACTTCATCTTCTTGGCGGCGATGTCCCGCTTCAGGGAGGCAGGAAGGTGGGTTTCCAGCTCGTTCAGAGACCAGGGCGCATTGAGCACGAAGGTTCCGCCGGGTTTGGCCCCTTCCAGCAGGTCGTACTGGGTGACGTAGGCCGGGTTGTGGCAGGCCACGTAGTCGGCCTGGGTGATCAGGTAGGTGGACTGGATGGGCGACTTGCCGAAGCGCAGGTGGGAGATGGTGATCCCGCCGGACTTCTTGGAGTCGTAGGAGAAGTAGGCCTGAACAAACATGTCCGTGGCGTCGCCGATGATTTTGATGGCCTGCTTGTTCGCGCCCACGGTGCCGTCCGCGCCGAGGCCCCAGAATTTGCACTGGATGGTTCCGGCCGGGGTGACGTCGGGAAAGGACGGGTCCAGAGGCAGGGACGTATTGGTGACGTCGTCCTCGATGCCCACCACGAAGTGATTCTTGGGGGCGCCTTGGGCCATGTTCTGGTAGACCGCCGCGGCCATGGCCGGGCTGAATTCCTTGGAACCCAGGCCGTAGCGGCCGGCCAGGAACTTCACGCCGGTCAGTCCGCGCTCCAGGGCCGCGGTGCAGACATCCAGGTACAGCGGGTCGCCCAGGGCGCCGGGCTCCTTGGTGCGGTCCAGGACGGTCACGGTCCTGGCCGTGGCCGGGAGGACGTCGAACAGGGCGTCCGGGGCAAAGGGGCGGTACAGGCGGACCTTGATCATGCCGACCTTCTCACCTTTGGCCTGGAGATGGTTGATCACCTCTTCGACGGTTTCACAGCCGCTGCCCATGGCGATGATTACCCGATCCGCATCCGGCGCGCCGACATAGTCGAAGAGCTTGTAGCTCCGGCCAGTCAGCTTTCCGACCTTTTCCATGTAGGCGGAAACAATGGCCGGAACCTTCTGGTAATAGGGATTGGCGGCTTCCCGGCCCTGGAAATAAATGTCCGGGTTCTGGGCCGTGCCGCGGATGTGCGGATGCTCGGGGTTCATGGCCCGGGTCCGGAACTTGGCCAGGGCCTCGGTGTTCACCAGGGCGCGCATGGACTCGTAGTCCTCAACCTCGATCTTTTGGATTTCATGGGAGGTCCGGAATCCGTCAAAGTAATGCATGAACGGGACCGTGGACTCAATGGCGGACAGGTGGGCCACCAGGGCCATGTCGTGGGCTTCCTGGACGGAATTGGAGGCCAGCATGGCGAAGCCGGTCTGCCGGGCGGCGTAGATGTCCTGGTGGTCGCCGAAAATGGACAGGGCGTGGGCAGCCACGGCCCGGGCCGAGACGTGAAATACGCCGGGGAGCAGTTCACCGGAAATCTTGAACATGTTCGGAATCATCAACAACAGGCCCTGGGACGCGGTGAACGTTGAGGTCAACGCGCCGGCGGCCAGGGAACCGTGCACCGCGCCGGCGGCCCCGGCCTCGGATTGCATCTCGCGAATGGAAAGCACCTGTCCCCAGGCGTTCTTGCGACCCGCGGCCGCCCAGTCGTCACAGACCTCGCCCATGGTCGAGGACGGGGTGATGGGGTAAATGGCCGCAACCTCGCTCATGGCGTAGGCTACGTAGGAAGTGGCGGTATTGCCGTCGACGCTCATCATTTTTTTAGCCATGAAACAACCTCCGTGAAATGGGTAGCATTAAGAAGGGACCAGTGCCGGGTCCAGATTTTCGTTTGCCTGGCCCTACCAAAAAGCGTGCCGAAGACGTGATGTGTCACGCAGTGCATCACTTTGGAAAAAAAGATGCAGGCGATTTCAGGTGAAAGGAAGAAAGGGCGAGGTGTACGTCTGAAAAAAAGGACGTGGCGGACTCTGTCCAAAAAGGAACAAAAGCAAGACCTCATCTTAGACGGTTCAAAACAAAATAGCCAGTCCGGAATATCGCATTGTCCGAAAATCCGGACGAGATTGGGGAGCGGTATCGGCGTTTCCGTCTGTTTCCGAGGTATCGGAATACTTTACAAGGAGGTGTTCGATGTTTCAATAGCTATGGTTCGTAACTATTGATCGAACTTGATTTTTTGTATCTACTCAGCTTATTCGAAATACAAGTGTCCTGGATACGCTCCGTTTGGGGAGAACGTGTGAGATCAATGCGATATGCGATTGGAACAGTTCATCGCTTATTCGTTTTTTTTCGAAAAACGAGCTTCGTCAAAGATAATGAAGAAATTATTCTTTTTTATCGGCATCTATGATGAGAAAGCAATATGTCATATTCTCCCCAAAGCACGTCATTTCGTGTAAATGTCTGGTGAAGTCTCATGCCTTCCGTAGGACCTCCAACGTCAGGATAAACACAAGTGCCGGGAGAAATCATGTCCACTGAACGTTCGCAATCTTTGGATCAGATCCTGGATGAACTGGAGCAAGCACGGTCCCGCATAGCGGAACTCGAAGACCGGCTCGCTGAATGTTTTCCTGGACGGAGCGCTTCACTTTCCCCGTTTGAGCCCATCTTCACCAATGCTCCCAATCCGATGCTTTTGGTGGACAAGGATGCGCGCGTGTTCGGCCTGAACAAGGCGTTCGTTCGGATGGTGGATGGCGATGAAGAAGTTCTTGTCGGACGTATTCTCGGAGACGTGCTGGATTGCGAGGGCATCGTCAGGGGCCGGGAATGCGGCCAGGCCCGTCCTTGTCCCGCTTGCCCGCTGCGTGACGCCCTGAACCGGGCCGTGCGCGACGGGAAGCCGGTCCATGACGTTCCAGCGCGGCTGCGGGTTTCCGGAAGGCCCGCTTTCCCGGTTTACGACTTTCTGGTCTCGGTCATCCCCATGCCGTTCGGTTCCGAGGACAGATTCCTCCTTTCCCTGCTCGACGTCACCGAACAACTCGGTACGCTGGAGAGACTGCGTAAAAGCGAGGAAGACTATCGGCTGCTGGTGGACACCCAGAGCGATTTGGTGGTGAAGGTGGACCTTGAGGGCCGCTTTCTCTTCGTCAGTTCCAGCTATTGCGACCTGTTCGGCAAGACCAGGGACGAGTTGATGGGGAAAAAGTTCATGCCCCTGGTCCATGAGGAAGACCGGGATCCCACGGCCAGGGCCATGGAATCCCTCTTCGTTCCACCGCATACGACGTATCTCGAGCAGCGGGCCATGACCCGGAACGGATGGCGATGGCTGGCCTGGTCGGACAAGGCGGTGCTGGACGAATCCGGAAACGTGGCGGCCGTGGTGGGAGTGGGCCGGGACATCACCAAGGCCAAGGAGGCCGAGCAGGCCTTGCGGGAAAGCGAGAAGCGGTCTCGTGGCCAACGCGCGGCCATTGCCGAACTCGCTTTGGATCCCGTGATCGCCTCCGGCGATCTGAACAGCGCCCTGGACCGGCTGACTGAAGTGTCAGCGACGGCCACACAGGTCGTCCGGGCCGGTATCTGGCTCTTTTCCGAAGACGGGTCTCGCCTGGAATGCCTTTCTCTGTACGACTCCCTTTCCGGCGCCCATGTTCGAAACGAGGCCGTCCTTACCGCCGAAGATTTTCCGGTCTACTTCGATACCCTTCGCTCGGACCGTCGCATTCATGTCGAAGACGTCCTGACGGATTCCCGCACCAAAGGCTTGGGTGAAAAATACTTAATCCCTATGGGTATCTCTTCGTTGCTGGACGCCGGGATCGTGGTCAAGGGGGAGCTGGCGGGCGTCGTGAGCCTGGAGCATGTCGGCGAAAAGCGAAAATGGCATTCCGACGAAGAAGCCTTCGCGAGTACCATGGCGGCCATGGCCGGTCAGGTGCTGGTCAACGCCGAACGCAGGCGCGTCGAGGACGCTTTGCTCATGAACCAGTTTGCCATGGACCGGGCCATGGACGGCATTTTTTGGGTGGATGACCGGGGTGGCCTGTTCTACGTCAATGACGCCGCGTGCGCCTCCCTGGGGTATACACGGGACGAGCTGTTGCGAATGACGGTTTTTGACATTGACCCGAACTTCCAGGCAGAGGGCTTTGAACAACACAAGGAAGCCATGATAAGCACCGGGGCGATGCGTCTGGAGTCCCGCCACCGGGCCAGGGACGGCCGTGTTTTTCCCGTGGAGGTATCCACCAACTACTTTGAACGTAAAGGCCGTTTCATGGCCTGCGCCTTTGTCCGGGACATCAGCGAGCGGAAACAGGCCGAAGAGCGATTACGAAGCCTGGTTGATGAACAAGATATCCTATTGAACTACATCGACGCGCATGTCTGGTATTTGAAAGATCCGGAAACCTACGGAGCGGTAAATACCGCCCATGCCCGGTTTTTCGGCAAGGCCAAAAGCATGCTTGAAAACCGGCCCTTACGGGAAGTGTTGTTCTCGGACGAGGAAGTCCGGTTCTGCCTCGTCGGCAACAGACAGGTTTTTGAGGAGCGCCGCCGGATCAAAACGGAGGAGTTGCTGCGTGACGGCGAAGGAACGCCGCGCCTTCTGGAGGTGACCAGAACTCCCAAACTGAGCGACGACGGGAGCGTGGAGTATGTGGTCTGCTTTGCCCACGACGTCACCGAGTCCAAGAAAATGCGGGAGATGATGGTCGAGACGGAGAAGATGATTTCCATGGGGGGGATTGCCGCGGGTATTGCCCACGAGATCAACAATCCGCTGGGCATCGTGCTGCAGGCCGCCCAGAACCTGGCCCAGCGTACCAGATCTGATTTTCCCAAAAACATCCAGGCAGCGGAGGCCATCGGTCTGGACCTTGAATTACTGACCGAATACATGCGTCGTCGCAAGCTGGACGTCTTCATCGAGGACATCCAATCCGCGGCCATGCGGGCCGCGGTGATCATCCGGCATATGCTCGACTTTACGCGCCGCAGCGAATCCAAGCGCGCCGTGTGCGATCCGGGGCGAATCGTGAAAAATGCACTGGCCCTGGCGCAAAGCGACTATGACCTGAAAAAAGAATATGATTTCAGAAAAATCGCCATCGAACTGAGCGTTGACGACAACCTGCCGCCTTTCAACTGTACGGAAACGGAAATCGAGCAGGTTGTCCTGAATTTGCTGCGCAATGCGGCCCAGGCCATGGCGGGAGCCGTGCCTCCGGTGCTGGACCCGCGCATAAAAGTCCGCGTCCTGGCTTTGCCCGACGGCGTGCGTATCGAGGTGGAGGATAACGGACCCGGTATTCCCGCCGAGGTTCAGGCCAGAATCTTCGAACCTTTTTTCACGACCAAGGCTCCGGGGCAGGGCACGGGACTGGGCCTCTCGGTCTCGTATTTCATCATCACCCAAAGCCATAAAGGCAAAATGCGGTTGAAATCAAAGCCCAACGCAGGGGCCTGTTTCATTATCGATTTACCCTCGGCGAACAAGGAGACGATCTCGTGAACAGGACACTGCCTCGCTTGTGCATCGTAGAGGATGAAGAACGGATCAGGGCTCAGCTTCTCTTGTTTCTGGACGATTATGATGAGTTCCGGGTCACCGCGGTGGAGTCCGGTGAGAAAGCACTGGAAATGCTTCGACGCGACCCAGCCGACGTCTGCATCGTGGATCTGCGTCTGCCGGGCATGAACGGGGCGACCTTCATCCGGTCCGCCTTGAAGACCGGCCTGTGCCGTCGATGCCTTGTGCACACCGGAACGGCGGATCGCGTGCTTCTGGATGAACTGAGAAGCGTGGGCGTTTCGGACCGGGACGTGTTTCTCAAGCCCACGAAAATGAATCGAATTTTGGCGCGCATACGCGATTTGTTGTCGGGGGAAAATGACTGATGGCCATTTTGATCATTGACGATGAGGACGGACTGCGCCGGGCGCTGAGCGCCTATTTGGAAGACATGGACTACGAGACCCTCTCGGCGGAAAACGGCCTGCAAGGGCTTGAGACGCTCCGGCGCGAGGGTCGACGCCTCGAAGCCGTGGTCGTGGATCTGAACATGCCGGTCATGGACGGATATGCCTTTATCCGGCATGCCGTGGAAGAGGTTCCGGAACTCCCGTTGGTCGTGCTTTCCGGTGTCGGGGTGGTGGAAGACGCCTTGCGGGCCATGCGTCTCGGCGCCTGGGACTTCATCACCAAGCCGGTGCACAGGATGGAGGTTCTGGAGCACACCTTGCGCAAGGTGCTGGAGCGGGCGCGCTTGATCAGGGAGAACAGGGAGTACAAGGAAAACCTGGAGGCCTTGGTTCGCGAACGAACCGCCGAGCTGGAGAAAACCCGCCGTCAGGTGATGCAGCGGCTCAGTCGCGCCGCGGAATACAAGGACAACGAAACCGGGAACCATGTCGTTCGTGTCGGCGAAATCAGCGCCTTGCTGGCCCGGGCCATGGGCTTGTCCGAGCAGGATTGCGAGCAACTCCGGGACTGCGCTCCGCTCCACGACGTGGGGAAGATCGGAATTCCGGATCACATCCTGCTCAAGCCCGGAAAGCTGACCGATGAGGAAATGGAGATCATGCAGCGGCATTGCCATTACGGCTGCGAAATTCTCGGCCCGTTGACCGGGGGGCAATCCGCGATTGAAATTTGCGCCGACCCGGAGTCGGTCATGTTCGGCGGGGACAACGAACTGTTGCGGCTGGCCCGCGTTCTGGCCATGTTTCACCATGAACGATGGGATGGATCGGGATATCCGTTTGGGCGCAAGGGCGGGGACATTCCGCTCCAGGCCCGGATCGTGTCCGTTGTGGACGTTTTTGATGCATTGACCAGCGAACGTCCCTACAAACCCGCCCTGCCCGAGGAAGACTGCCTTGAAATTATCCGCGCCGGAGCGGGGACCCAGTTCGATCCCGAGGTGGTTGACGCGTTTTTCACGGTCCTGGAAGAAATCAGGAGGATTCGGGCCATGTGGAAGGATTGAGAATGGATGGATCGAAGACCGTATTCATCTTCACCCTTGGAACGCACGGGTAATAAAAGAACAGCCGCTTTTGCGGCTTTTTTTGCGAGCATCACGCTGAAAAATTCAGAATATATCAGATAAAGTTAATTTTATGGAGTTTGCTTGCAAATAGTATCGTTGAAAAAATTTCTGATTTTCTTGCTCCGGGCTTCATTTTTAGCATAGCACAGGAACTTTTCGTATAAAAAACGAGAGAGACACCATGGAACGCGTGGTCGGGGAGCGACTGAGGTTCTTTCGTCTGCTGAACAACATGAATCGAGAGCAACTGGCCATGCGTCTGGGCGTGACGGCGCAGCACGTCGGGTTGATCGAGAGAGGCCGCGGATATCCCTCCGTTGATCTGTTGGTCAAGGCGGCGGAAGCCCTGGGGACGGAGGTGGCCAACTTTTTTCTGTCGCCGGAAAACGGATCAGGTGCCATGGAGATCGACACGGAGGACGGGTCGACAGCCTTGTCCATGGGCCGGGCCGAAGTTCAGCTTGTCGCCGGGATCGGCACATGGGACTTCAACTTCGGGACGGGACGGGAAACGTGGTCCGAGACCTTGCGCCGCTTACTCGGCTTTCCGGGCCGTAAAACAACACTGCGCGAAGTATTCCTGAAGTGCCTCGCGCCGGAGTACGTCCAGCGTTTCAAGGCGTTTTTGACCAAGGTTCTCGAACATGGCCGACCACATCCGTTCTCCTGCGTGGTGATCAACGAGAATGGAACCGAGCGGCGGCTTCTGATCCATGCCGAGCAGATCGCGGACGGGTGTCACGGCATGGACCGGGCTCGACTGATCATTCAGGACGTCACCGACTGGGTACGTTATCGCGACCTGTTGCTCCGCGACCTGAACCGGCTTGAGGTCGCGGTTTGGGAGCGGGACCACGACCTGCGCCAGGCCGCGGAAGAGGCCGGAAACGCCCGAGCGTTGCGCAAGGCGGCCCAGCGGGAACTGGAGTTGAAGGACGAGCAGATTGATCGCCTCGTCCAGGCGGCCCCGGCAATCCTGTATTCCTTTGTTCCAGGTGTCGGGGGAACCGAGGTCTGGTCGCCGCATACGCAGCACATCTTCGGCTACACCGCGGGGGAACTGATGAGCGACCCCATGCTTTGGAACCGCTCCATCCACCCCGAAGACGCCGCCAAGGCCGACGCGGCCATTGAGTCCGCCATGCAGGGACATCCCATCGACCTGGAATATCGGATACAGGCCAAGGATGGAACGTGGCGCTGGCTGCGCGATCAGGCCAGGTTGCTCAGGGATGCGTCGGGCTCCCCCGTACTCATCGGCATGGCCATGGACATCAGCAAGCACAAGCGGATGGAGGAGGCGCTGCGAACGAGCGAGGAACGTTACCGACTGGTCTCCGAGGCGTCGGACTATGCCTTCTCCCTGCACGTCGATCAGGAGCGCCGTCTGACCATCGAGTGGGCCTCCGATTCTCATGAGCGTGTCACCGGCTATACGGCTTTGGACCTGGAAGCCTCTGGCGGAGTGTCGAGGCTGGTTTACCCCGAGGATATGCCCATCGTCTCGCGGGGGGTGGAACAGCTACTGGCTGGTGAAAAGTCCCTGGTCGAATTCCGCATCCTCCGCAAAGATGGTGATGTCCGCTGGCTGCAAGCCATCGCATCCCCGCTCCCTGACCCTCTGTCAGGTCGTGTGACGCGCATCCACGGCTTGGCCCGTGACGTGACCGAGAGGAAACTTCTGGAAGACGCTCTGCTCCAGCAAAGAGAGGAGCGTTTCCGTGCCTTGTTCGACAACTCTTCGGAGGGCATTTTCCTGCATGACCTGGAAGGTCATATTCTGGAAGCCAACCAAGCCGTCCTGGACATATTCGGTTACACCCTTGATGAATTGCGACGCTTGCATCCCACGCAGCTCGTTCATCCCGAGGAAGTGCGTCATGTCACCATGCTGTTTCAGGAAATCCTGCTTCACAAGACCACCACCGCGGTTCACCGTTGCCTGCGCAAAGACGGCTCGGAATTTTTCGCTCAGGTCCGCGCCAAGCTTATCGGCGAAAATATGATCCAAGGCGTGATGCGCGACGTCAGTGTTGAACACGGGAAGGAAAAGGAGCTGATCCAAGCCAAGGAGGCGGCTGAAGCCCTGAGCAGGGCCAAGTCCGAATTTCTGGGCAACATGAGCCACGAACTGCGCACCCCGCTGAACGGGATCATCGGCATGATGCAAGTTTTGAAGTCCACGCATCTGGACGAACAGCAACAACGCCTTCTCTCAATGGCGCTCAAGTCCTCCGACCGGCTGAACCGGCTGCTCACCGATCTGCTTGATCTGTCCAGGCTCGAAATGGAGGCCGAGACAGTCAGCGAGGAGGTCTTTTCACCTTCGGAACTGTGCGCGTTCTTGACCGATTTGTTTGGCCCCGCGGCCCAGGAAAAAAGGCTTGCCCTGGAATGCGTCGTTGACCCGTCGACTCCTTCCTTTCTCCTGGGTGATCCGATGCGAATCCGCCAAATCCTCTTCCAGTTGACGGGCAACGCGCTGAAATTCACGGACAAAGGAGGCGTCCGGATTGGCCTGACCCGGTTGCCTTCACCAAGGCTGGGAGCGTGTCGCGTCCTTTTTTCAGTCGCCGATACCGGCATCGGTATTCCCGTGGAAAAGTTGAGCGTACTTTTCAAACCCTTCACCCAGGCGGATGGTTCTCTGGCCCGGCCTTATGAGGGCGCGGGGTTGGGGCTGGCCATTGTCAAGCGTCTGGTGAATCTGATGAAGGGGGTAATTTCCGTGGACGAAACACCCGGCGGCGGGACCACGATCCACATCGCCCTTCCGCTGGGTTTGCCGGACAGGGACGATGCGTGATTTTTCCCAGAGGACCTGAAACGTTTGGATTCGCAAACATCACCCCCCTACGAAAGGACTTGATCAGAATGTCTCTTACCCTTCATGAGCAGGATGCGGTCCCCGGCAGCGCGACGGAAGACATGTACGTGGCCCGCCAGCCGGTGTTCGACCCGGAAATGCGGGTCTGGGGCTATGAGCTGTTGTTCCGGCAAAGCGCCCGGAGCTGCACGGCCGAAATCGGGGATCTCGACGTGGCCACGGCCCAGGTGATGGTGAACGGCTTCAGTCTGGCCGCGGAGTGGCTGACTCCGAGGCAGAAGGTGCTCATCAACTACCCCGAGAACCTGCTCCTCCAGGGCATGCCCCGGGCCTTGCCCGCGGAAACGGCCGTGGTGGAAATTCTCGAAACTGTGCGGCCAAATCCGGAAGTTCTGGAAATCTGTCGTCAACTCAAGGACGAAGGATACACCCTGGCCCTGGACGACTTTGTCGGCGGGCCGGGCTTCGAGCCCCTGTTGGAGTTGGCGGACATCGTCAAGGTGGATGTTCTCGGGGTTGAGCCCGGGAATTTGGACGTGGTCGTGGGCGGGCTGCTCAGGCATCGGTGTACGCTGCTCGCCGAAAAAGTGGAGAACCTGGAAGTTTTCCATCGGTGCCGGGATTTGGGCTTCACCCTTTTTCAAGGGTATTTTTTCAGTCGTCCGCAGATCGTTGCCGGGAAAAATCTTTCTTCCAGCCAGACTTCCCGGCTCAACCTGCTGCAAGCGCTTGGCGCTCCTGACCTGGATATGACGCAGATCACGAAGATCATCCAGGCCGACGTCTCGCTGAGTTATCGCCTGCTGCGCTACATCAACTCGCCCGGAATCGGCCTGCCCTATCAGGTCAGGGCCATAACGCAAGCCGCGAACATGCTGGGACAACGGAGAATCGCGCTTTGGCTGCGCGTGCTTATCCTGGCGGACATGAACCCCGCCCTCCATTCCAGGGAACTGCTCTCTTTCTGTCTCCAGCGGGCCAGATTCCTGGAGATGTTGAGCCAGGCGCAATCCTCCACCGCGTTGCCGCCGGACTCCATGTTTCTCTTCGGTCTCTTCTCATCCCTGGACGCCCTGCTTTCCCAACCCATGCCGGACATCATCGGCAAGCTGTCCCTGGAACCTCGTCTGGCGCGGGCACTGCTGGGCGACGACCCGGAACTGCAAACCTGGCTGGATCTTGCGCTTGCCTCGGAAAGCGGAAGCTGGTCTCAGGCCGAGATGATCCTGGACAGATTGGGTATCGAACGAGACTCCGTCGCGAAAGCTCAAAACAAGGCCACGAGTTGGGCGAAACATTTCATGGAAGCGGCTTGATGGTCGAGGCCCGGAGCTTCAGCAATTTTAATAAATTGATCGAAATTGGATATAATTCGATCTGTACTCGTTTTTCACATGTGATAAGCAGACAATTTTTGCCACAATCCATTAACTTGCCCTTGGCCGACCAAAAATGGGGAGACGGAATGCGGGAAACGACGATCCATAATGCCGGCAACGAATTACTGCAGTTGGTAACGTTCAATATCGGCGACGAGGAATTCGGCGTGGAGATCCTCAAGGTTCAGGAGATTATCCGGATGATGGGCATCACCCGTGTGCCCAAGGCCCCGGATTTCGTGGAGGGCGTGATCAACCTGCGCGGCAAGGTCATCCCGATCATCGACCTGCGTAAACGTTTCGGCATGGCCTCCCAGGACCATGACAAAAACACCCGGATCATCGTCCTTGAAATCAATGCGGTGATCATCGGTTTCGTGGTGGACTCGGTTTCCGAAGTCCTACGCATCCCAGCCAATACGGTGGAACCGCCGCCGGCGATCATTTCCGGGATCGAATCCGAATATATCCGAGGTGTTGGAAAGCTTGCGGATCGGCTGTTGATCCTGCTGGATATGGACAGTCTGTTGAGCAAGGGCGAACAAAGCATGTTGACGAACATTTAGTACACAAAGTCAGTCAATAATATGAAGGAGGAGAGAGGTGAGGAATCTACCTATCGGGGTCAAGCTGATCGGCGGTTTTTTAGTCTTGCTTATCTTGGTCTGTGGCGGACTGGGCTTCATCGCCTATGATCGATCTTCCCGTGCCGTGCTCGGTCAAGTGGAGGAAAATATTCCGTTGATGGCCGGGGAAGGAGCCAAGCTCGTCAGGAGTCAACTGGATTATCACATGGTGGCTCTGGAAGGGGTTGCCAGCAGGGCGGGGATCCAGTCCATGGATTGGGCGCAACAGCGGCTGATCATGGAGGAAGAGACGCGGAGATTGAACTATTTGGGTATGGGGATCATCTCCCCGAACGGCCAAGCCCGCTATCCGGACGGAACAACGGCGGACTTGGCGAACAGGGAGTATTTTAGCAGGGCCATGTCTGGACAAACCTCCTTTTCCAACGTGATCATCAGCCGGGTGACCAACCAGCCGGTGCTGATCCTGGCCACGCCCATTTTGAATGACCGAAGCCAAGTCCAGGCCGTGCTCATGGCCCGCCTGGACGCCACGTTGCTCAGCGAGATCACGGACGAAATAGGTTACGGGGCGTCGGGGTATTCCTACATCATTGACGAGAGAGGGGGCTTGATCGCCCACGACAACAGGCAGTTCGTGCTTGATCAGCGCAACTTCATTGAAGAGGCAGAAACGGATGCTCAATTCGTCCGATTGGCAGCCATGATGCAGAGAATGGTGCGTGGCGAGACGGGATTTGACGCATACTCTTTCATGGGTAGGGACGGTTTTTTCGGATTCGCGCCCATTCCCGGCACGGAATGGTCCCTTGGCGTTGGAGCCATCCAGGATGAAGTGCTGGCTCCCGTGTATCAGTTGCGCTGGGCCATCGCCATCGCTTCCCTGGTGTTCTTTGGCTTGGGCATCATCATCGCCCTACTGGTCAGCCGCAGCATCACCGGACCGGTAAGTCGCCTGATGACATACGCCGATGCCGTGGCCAAAGGCGACTTGCAGGCCAGGTCCGGCATTGACCAGAAAGACGAGATCGGGCGCTTGAATCTGAGTATTCAAAGCATGGTGCAGTCCCTGATCGAGAAAATGAAGGAGGCCGAGCACCAATCCGAACTGGCCCGCCAGGAAACCGAGAAAGCCCAGGTCGCCACCCAGGAAGCCGAGGAGGCCCGAGCCCAGGCCGAAACCGCCAAACGCGACGGCATGCTCCAGGCCGCGACCAACATCGAAGGCGTGGTGGAACGCATGACTTCGGCCTCGGAAGAACTCTCGGCCCAGGTGGAAGAGGCCAGCCGGGGGGCGGAGGAGCAGACGAACCGGACCGGCGAGACGGCCACGGCCATGGAGGAGATGAACGCCACGGTCTTGGAAGTGGCCAAGAACGCTTCCCAGGCCGCCGAAGCGTCGGACATGGCCCGGACCAAGGCCGTGGACGGCGCGAAAGTGGTCAGCGACTCGGTCAAGGCCATCAACACGGTGCAGGCCCAGGCTCAGGATATGAAGAATAACCTGGATCAGCTCGGTCGCCAGGCCGAACAGATCGGCAAGATCATGACAGTGATCGAGGACATCGCGGACCAGACCAACCTGTTGGCCCTGAACGCGGCCATCGAGGCGGCCCGGGCCGGAGACGCGGGCCGGGGGTTCGCCGTGGTGGCCGACGAAGTGCGCAAGCTGGCCGAAAAGACCATGAACGCCACCAAGGAAGTGGGCGAGGCCATTTCCGCCATTCAACAAGGCACACAGGCCAATATCCGGGGCATGGACCAGTCCGTGGCCGCCATTGGCGACGCCACCGAGCTGGCCAACCAGTCCGGGGACGCACTCCGGGAGATCCTGGCCCTGTCCGAACAAGCCGCGGACCAGGTCCGGTCCATTGCCACGGCCGCGGAACAGCAATCCGCCACTAGCGAGGAGATCAACCGCGGAGTGGAGGACATCAACCGGATCTCCTCGGAAACCAGCGAGGTCATGAACCAGTCGGCCCAGGCCATCTCCGAACTGGCCAAGCAGGCCGTGGAGTTACAGGAGTTGGTGCAACGGATGAAGCAGGGCTGATCAGTTGACTTTTGGATTACCGACGGGGCGGCAATGAGCCGCCCTTTTTCGTGGTTCCTGAAATGGAGTTTGTAACTTCTCAGCGGAGCAGATAGAAGACCTGGATATCGGCTTTACCGGTATGACGGAAGATGCACGACTTGCTTTCATCAGTCATTCTCGTGAAGGCGGGAATCCAGTATCGGAGTGAAACTCTACCCTGGTTGTGCTGAAGAGTAACAATATTTTGAAAGAATCCGGAGGGGGTCGATGGTTGCGTTTCAGTCCTTGAATACCAGTATTCTGGCGCGGGTCGGCGGAATGCTCCTGCTCGTGCTGATGGGGTGCTTTCTGATTTACGGCCACCAGCGCTCGCTGATCACCCAGCGGGTCGAACAGGAAGCCCACGACATGATGGTCGCGACGTTGAACGAGCGTCTGGCCAACAAGGTCGACGTAGGCCTGACCAACGCACTTTCCCTGACGTTGTCCTCCAGGCTGGGCGACATGGTCAGAACCGGCAATCGGGCCATGCTTCAGGCTGAATTTCAGGATGTTTTGCGGATCTTTGCCGATCAATCCAATTTTGGAGGCATCCGTGTCCAGGTTTTCAACTCGGATTTTTCTACGTTGTACCGGAGCTGGAAACCGGACCAGCATGGCGACATTTCCGAGCCGGTACGCCGGTTGCTGACCGAGGTCCGGAACCGGGGCAAGGCCTTGGCGGAATTCGTTTCCGACGGCGACGGCGTGTTCATTCGCGGCTCGGCCCCGGTGCGCCAGGGTGACCGGATTGTCGGCTATGTGCAGTTTCTGCAGGGCGTGGGCAGCGTCTCCCGAGACTACCAAGCCGAGAACGTAGACTATCTGCTGTTGATCAATCAGGCCGCCGTGGGCGATGCGCCCCAACTGCGGACCAATCGTCGGGTCGGGGACTACTGGCTGGCCAACGACGCCTGGTTTGCCGACGACGTCGTCGCGGCTATTTCCGCTCTGGACCTGGGGCGCTTCCAGGAAATACCTTTCTTCCGAGGCAATGGGCGGTTTGCCGTGGGCGTACCGCTGCGCGACGTTTCGGGACGGGTCACCGGGCTGAACGTGGTAGCCATGCACGAACATATCATCCAGAACAGAATCGACGAGGCCATGCGGGCGGCGTTGTTGCTGATCATCCTGGCGGCCTTGGGATTCGTGGCCCTGGCCGTGATGATGTTCGTCACCCTGCGTCGGCACGTGCTGGTTCCGCTGCGGTCCATCAGCGCTTTTGCCGGCGAGGTGGCCCAGGGCAACTGGGAGGCCGGCCTTGGCGGGCAATTTCAATATGAACTGCTGGAACTCAAGGAAGCCCTGACGCGCATGGTCGCCAACCTGCGCACCCTCAACGAAGATGCGCTGCGCAAGGGCGAACGGGCCGAGCTGGAAGCCGCGTCCGCTCAGGAAGGCATGGAACAGGCCAGAAGGCAGGAACACAAGGTGTCCTCGCTCATGGACCGGATGACCGAGACCGCGGGCAAGGCCAGAAACGTTTCGGAGCGGGTGTTCGCCGGGATCAACGAACTCTCCGATCAGGTGGACGCCGTGAACCAGGGGGTCGCGGTCCAGCATGATCGGATGACCGAGATATCCACGGCTATGGAAGAGATGAACGCCACCGTGCTGGAAGTGGCCAGAAATGCCTCCATGGCCGCCGAGCATGCCGACAACTCCCAGGAAAAGGCCGACACCGGGGCCAAGGAAGTATTGCGCACCGTGGAGTCCTTCGAGCATATCCGGGAACGAATCTTTACGCTCAAGGAAACCATGGGCCGGCTTGGGGTCCAGGTGGGGGGCATCGGCAAGATCATGACCGTGATTTCGGACATCGCGGACCAGACCAATCTACTGGCCTTGAACGCGGCCATCGAGGCGGCACGGGCCGGGGATGCCGGACGCGGGTTCGCCGTGGTGGCCGACGAGGTGCGCAAGCTGGCGGAAAAGACCATGAGCGCCACGGTGGAGGTCCGCAACGCCGTGGACGCCATCCAGGCCCATACCCACGAAAACATCCAGTCCCTGGAGACCACTACCGAGGATATCGTGGCCAGCACCGAGGCCGCGACAAAGGCCGGCGGATTGATGCGCGAAATTCTCGACCTCGTGGAAGAAACCACGAGCATGGTCACGTCCATCGCCACGGCGGCGGAGGAACAGTCCGCCACCAGCGAGGAGATCAACCGGGCCGTGACCGACGTAACCCGAATCGCTTCGGAAACCTCCGAGGGCATGGACCGCTCGGCCCGTGCCCTGGTGGAAATCGCCAGCCAGGTGGAGGAACTGGACACCGTCACCCAGGCCATTACCGGGGGCGGCAGCGTGGACATGGTCGCGTCCGGCGATTCCGACGCTTTGTTCCGGTGGTCCGACGACCTGTCCGTGGACATCCCCGGGATCGACGATCAGCACAAAACCCTGGTGGGGATGATCAACGAGCTGCACGCGGCGATGAAGCAAGGCAAGTCCAGGGAGGCTTTATTAAAAATTTTTGAGCGGCTGCGCGAATATACCGCTTCTCACTTCGCCCATGAGGAGAAGCTGTTCAAAAAACACGGCTATTCCGAAACCGAGGAGCACATCGCCGCGCACAAGGCCTTCGTGAACAAGGTCGTGGAATGGGAACGAGTCGTTTCATCGGGCAAGGCCACGGTGTCCATGGAGATCATGCGTTTTCTCAAGCAGTGGCTGACCGGGCACATCATGGGCGTGGACAAACGCTACGGCCCGTTTCTGAAGCAAAAAGGCGTGCGGTGATATCCCGCGCCGAGGCCTGGGTACGGACTGAATGCCCTCGAGCCAGGCCGACTTTCAGGGCCTTTGTCTTGATTGAATCGCGCCTTTTTGGAATTTTTGGCACCATGAGCTTGGAATCCGTCCCGGAAGGCTTTTACGGTGCCCGTGCTCCAAGTTAGGCGGAGCGCGGCGGCTGTCCATGGCGAGAGAAAAATCCTTGCCTTGGACAAGGGAAGCGGATAACAGAGGCCGGATGCACGTTCTTCAAGGCCTTCTTCAGGACGAATTGCCGATCATCAACGACCGGTTGGCCCGGGAGACCCGGGAGCTGCCGGAACTGGTCCGTGCCGTGGCCGAGCATGTGCTCATGGCCGGGGGCAAGCGGTTGCGGCCGTTATTGGCTATTCTTTTTTTTCGGTGCGTTTCTCGCGGCACGGGAGAACGCGTTTTGTCCGCGTCTTCTTCTTTACTATCCTCTTCAGGCGAATCAGACATTTATCCTCTGGCCTGCTCCATGGAGTTTCTGCATTCGGCCACGTTGCTGCATGACGACATTCTGGACGGCAGCGACCTGCGCCGCGGCCGGACCACGGCCCATCTCGTCTACGGCAAGACCGAAACCATCCTGGCCGGGGACGTGCTGCTGGCCTTGGCCAACAGGCTCGTGGCCGAGTATGGCGACGCACGTTTGAGCTGGAGGGTGGCCGAGGCCATCATGCGCACGGTTTCCGGGGAAATTCAGGAACTGGAGTGGATCAAGTGCCCCACTTTGTCCCAGGAGCACTATCTGGAGATCATCACCGGCAAGACGGCCTACCTGATCCAGGCAGCTTGTCATTGCGGAGCTTTGGCGGCCGGCGGGGACGAACAAGCGGCCCAGGCCGCCCTGGACTACGGCATCAACCTGGGCGTTGCTTTTCAGCTCACGGACGATGCCCTGGATTACTCGGCCAAGGCCGAGGTGGCCGGAAAGCCCGTGGGCAATGATCTGCGGGAAGGCAAACTGACCCTGCCTCTGATTTGCTACCTGGAAATCTTGCCCGAGGCCGAACGCCGGGAAACCCTGGCTTGGGTGCGAGCCCTGGGCGCGGCGGCCGATCCCGGCGCACTCTCCGCTCAGGATACGGCCCGCCACGGTCGGGTCGTGCAGGCGGTGCGCGACGCCGGCTGCGTGGAAGAGACCCGCTCTCGGGCGGCCCGGTACATTGTTTTGGCCGAAAAGGCCCTGACTTCTCTTCCTGAATGCCCGGAACGCGTGGCCCTTCAGGAAGCCCTCCAACACACTCTGCACCGCGAAAAATAGCCCCGGCCCCGTAGCCGGGAACCAAGCCGAAATGGTCGCCGCCCGTACTGACGCCGCTTTCCTCCTGAATGTGATCACCCCGTCTTTCACGGCGGGTTCTCTGCCGGCTTCGCCGGGAAACCCTCCCCAAACGACCCTGATGTCCTTTTTCGTTTCCGCGCTCCAGCGCGGGATCGAGCGAACCGTGAACCAAGAATCTAAGATTCAGGAGCGCCTATGTTGTGGCGGGTGGAAGTGGGCCTGCGGCCCCATGTGACGGATACCCTCGGAAGCCGGGTCAGCCGGAAGATTTCCCAGGAGTTGGGCTTGGCCGTGGACGATGTCCGGACCATCAAGGTCTTTACCGTTGCCGGACTGGATGAAGCCCGGATCCGCTTGGTTTTGGAGCGCCATGTCCTCCATGATCCCATCCTGCACCAAGCCTCCCTGCAACCATTGCCGCTACCGGAAGCGGGATTCGCCTGGACCCTGGAGGTGGGATTCCGGCCCGGCGTGACGGACAACGAAGGCCGGACCGCGGCCCAGAGCGTGGCCATGGTCCTGGGCCTGCCAGTGCCCTGGCCCAAGGATTTCGCCGTGTACACCTCCACCCGGTACCTGCTGTCAGGGAACATCGACGAATCCGACGCCCGGCGCATCGCCACGGACTTGCTGGCCAACGAACTGATTCAGCGCTTCGATCTGAAAAGCTTGGCCCAGTGGCAAGCCGAGCCCGGTTTTCCGGCCCGGGCCGCCCAGGTTGTCGGTCGCCCCAGCGACGCGGTCCAGACCATTGCGCTTTCCGGTCTCAGCGACGCTGAACTGCTGGAGATCAGCCGCAAGGGCGTCCTGGCCCTTAGTCTGGAGGAAATGTCGGCCATCCGCGGCTATTACGAGCGGTCGGACGTCCGCGCGGCCCGCGCGGCCCAGGGGCTGCCGGAATCCCCCACGGACGTGGAACTGGAAGCCCTGGCTCAGACCTGGTCCGAGCACTGCAAGCACAAGATTTTCAATGCCCGAATCGACTACCGGATCACGACTCCGGACGGTTCTCCTGCCACCGGGGGCGCTTCGAAAACCATCAATAGTCTGTACAAGACCTTTATCCAGAACCCCACGGCCTTGTTGCGCCGACGCATGGGCGCGGACGACTTCTGTTTGTCCGTGTTCAAGGACAACGCCGGAGTGATCCGGTTCGACCAGGATCACAATATCTGCGTGAAGGTGGAGACCCACAACAGCCCTTCGGCTCTGGACCCGTACGGCGGGGCCCTGACCGGGATCGTGGGCGTGAACCGCGACCCCATGGGCACCGGCCTGGGCGCGAACCTGCTCTGCAATACCGATGTCTTCTGCCTGGGCTCGCCTTTTTACGATCAGGCCCTGCCCCCGCGACTGCTTCATCCCCGCCGGGTGCTGGAGGGCGTGCGCGAAGGCGTGGAGCACGGCGGGAACAAGTCCGGCATTCCCACGGTCAACGGTTCGCTGGTCTTTCACGAGCGGTTTCTGGGCAAGCCGCTGATCTTCTGCGGGACCGTGGGGATCATGCCGTCCGTGGTGGCCGGACGGCCCAGCCATGACAAGGAGGTCCGGCCCGGAGACGTGATCGTGATGATTGGCGGGCGGATCGGCAAGGACGGCATCCACGGGGCCACTTTTTCCTCCGAGGAACTGCACGAGGACTCCCCGGCCACCGCGGTGCAGATCGGTGACCCCATCACCCAACGCAAGATGTACGACTTTCTGATGACCGCCCGGGATCGGGGCCTGTACCGGGCCATCACGGACAACGGCGCCGGGGGCTTGAGTTCCTCGGTGGGCGAGATGGCCCAGGACAGCGGCGGCTGCGATCTGGACCTGAGTCTGGCCCCCTTGAAGTACGACGGACTGACGCCTTGGGAAATCCTGCTTTCCGAAGCCCAGGAACGGATGACCGCGGCCGTGGCCCCGGAGGAACTGGACGCCTTCCTGGCCCTGGCCCGGCGCATGGACGTGGAGGCCACGGCCATGGGGACGTTCACGGACAACGGGCTGTTCCACATCCGCTTTGGTGATCGGGTGGTGGGCAGCCTGGAGATGGATTTTCTGCATAACGGCACGCCCCAGATGCGCCTGGAGGCCGTTTGGACGCCGCCGGAACAGCATGACGTGGAGCAGCATGACGTTCGGGTCGAACCCGGCGGCGACATCGACCACGGCGGACTCTTGGAGCGCATTCTCGGGCGGCTCAACGTCTGCAGCAAGGAGTACGTCATCCGCCAGTACGACCACGAGGTCCAGGGCGGGAGCGTGATCAAGCCCTTGATGGGTGCCCGGGCCGACGGCCCCACGGACGCTGCGGTGATCCGGCCGTTGCTGGATTCCCACCAGGGGCTGGTGGTCTCCCATGGAATCTGCCCAAAGTTCAGCGATCTGGACACCTACTGGATGACCGCCAACGCCGTGGACGAGGCCGTGCGCAACGCCGTGGCCGTGGGCGCGGATCCGGCGCGGATGGCCGGAGTGGACAACTTCTGCTGGTGCGATCCGGTGCAGTCCGAAAAGACCCCGGACGGCCGCCACAAGCTGGCCCAACTGGTCCGGGCCAACCAGGCCCTGGCTCACTACTGCCTAGCTTACGGCGTGCCCTGCGTTTCGGGCAAGGACTCCATGAAGAACGACTACTCCGTGGCCGGGGTCAAGATTTCCGTCCCGCCCACCGTGCTTTTCAGTCTGGTGGGGGTGGTGGAGGATGTCCGGGCCTGCGTGTCGTCGGACTTCAAGCAGCCTGGTGACCTGATCTATCTCTTGGGCGTGACCCGCTCGGAGTTGGGTGGTTCCGAGCTGGCCGATGAATTGAGGCTGTCGCAAGGGTTGATCCCCCAAGTGGACGCCCTGGCCAATCGCCTGCGTTACCAAACCCTGCACGCGGCCATCCGCTCCGGCCTGGTCCGGGCGACCCACGACCTCTCCGACGGAGGCCTGGGGGCGGCTTTGGCGGAAATGGCTATTGGCGGACGCCTGGGGGCGTGGATTGATCTGGCCCAGGTTCCTGCCTGTCCCCACGATCTGTCCGCGACAACCTTGCTTTACAGCGAATCCGCCGGTCGCCTGCTGGTCTGCGTGGCCCCGGAGCAAGCACCGGAATTCGAAGCCCTGTTCGCGGGCCAAGCCCTGGCCCGCATCGGCCATGTGGACCAGGAACCGACATTGCTGATCAACAACGCCGACGCCCCGGTGCTTGCCGCATCCGTGGAACGCCTGGCCGCAGCCTGGAAGGCGACCATGGATTGGTGAAATGCGGGCTAAACAATCAAATATCGCAAATACTCAGATCATCAGAGTAAAAAGCGGCCTGGATACCGCAAACGCGTCGGCTTTCGCCGGTAGGACTGACTTGGGAACGATTTAGTGCTATACGTCATTCCGGCGAAAGCCGGAATCCAGTGCGGTTTAACAGCCATATGCCGTATATGCAGAAGAGAAACAAATTTATTTTACAATCGAGGAGCAACAATTGACCGAAGCGAATAATAGCCAACAATCCCAGATAGCCGGGCCGAATCCTGAACTGCCCGAGGCCGAATTGGCCGGATTGCCAGAGGCGCTACGAGCAGGCTGTACCCGGGCCGGATGGTCCGAGCTGACGCTGGTGCAGACCAAGGCCATCCCTTACGTTTTGGCCGGGCAAGACGTCATGGTTCAGGCCCGGACCGGGAGCGGAAAGACCGGGGCCTTTATCCTGCCTTTGCTGGAGCGGATCGACGTTTCCCGTCCGGATTGTCAGGCCCTGGTGCTGACTCCCACCCGGGAGCTGGCCCGGCAGGTGGCTGAGGAGGCCAAGGTTTTGGCCGGGGAGAGCGGGTTGAACGTGGTCCCGGTGTACGGCGGCGTGGGGTATCAGGCCCAGCGGGACGCCTTTCGCCAGGGCGCGCATTTGGTAGTGGGCACCCCGGGCCGGATTCTGGATCATCTGCTGGGTCGCAATCTCACTCTGGATCGTCTGCGCACGTTGATCTTCGACGAGGCGGACCGGATGCTCTCCGTGGGCTTTTACCCGGACATGCGCGAATTGCAGCGCTACCTGCCGTCCGCTGGCTACGACGCCTTCATGTTTTCAGCCACCTATCCGGAAAGCGTGATCCGCCTGGGGCGGGAGTTCTTGAGCGAACCGGCCTTTCTCGGCCTGTCCGGGGATCAGGTGCATATCGCGGAAATCGACCATTCCTTCTGCGTGGTTCCGCCCATGCAGCGGGACAAGGTCCTGATCCGCCTGCTGGAGATGGAAAACCCCACCTCGGCGATTATTTTCTGCAACACCAAGAACAACGTGGAGTTCGTGGCGGCGATTCTCAAGCAGTATGGGTTCGACGCCGAGGATATTTCCTCCAATCTCACCCAGAACAAGCGCGAAGAGGTCCTGGCCCGGATCCGTTCCGGCAATCTGCGCTTTCTGGTGGCCACGGACGTGGCCGGACGGGGCATCGACATCCCCGGGCTGTCTCATGTCTTTTTGTACGAAGCCCCGGAGGATCCGGAGTCCTATATCCACCGGGCCGGGCGAACCGGACGGGCCGGAGCTTCGGGCTCGGTGATCACCCTGGTAGACATCATGGAGAAGATCGAGCTGGGTCGGATCGCGACCCGGTTCGGAATCAAGATGCTGGAGCGCCCTGCTCCGGAGGAGTCCGATGTCCTGCCCGTGCTGGAGAACCGGATCACGGTGCTGTTGGAAAACAAGCAACGCCGGTTGACCCTGGCCCAAAAAGAGCGGGCCGCCCGCTTTCTTCCGACCATCCCCAGGTTCGCCCAGAGCGAGGACACCGCGGCCTTGCTGGCCCTGCTCCTGGACGAGATGTACCAGCGTTCCATGAACGTCTCTCCGCCTCGTCCCGAAGTCGACGCGGAACCCAAGTTCCGGAAAAAGCCCGTTGCCCAAGCCGTTCAGGCCGATCCGTCCGTTGCGGCGGCCAAGAAGAAACGCCGCCGACGCAAACCCAAGACCGGGGAAGCAAGCAAAATGGCCGCCGAAGGCGGTTCAGGCGGGTCGGAAGGTTAACAGTCCGTTGAAAAACTCCCAATTGCTGCGTTGCTGCAAAAAGTTCAAACTCTCACGTATGAATAAATACGCTTCGACCTTGAGCTTTTTTTGCTTCTTGCACTTGGGGTTTTTGAACGGACTGTCGAATTAGGACGTTTTCAACACTCAGTTAGGGGGACGAGCGCGCCACCAGATCGCGCACCGCAGCGAAGTCCCGCTCCAACCGTGGAAGCAGGCTTCGAAGCTCGTCAAGGTCGTTGTTTCGGCCCGCGTCCTCCATTTTTTGGGCTGTCTCGGCCAAGTGCGGGCAGCTGCAGTTCAAGGCCGCGCCCTTCAGGCCGTGGGCTTCCTCTCCGACGGCCTTCGCGTTCCTCCGCGACAGATGATCCTTGATGGCCGAGATCCGTGCGGCCCCGTTGTCAACCAGAGAACGGAGCACGTCATGAACCAGATCGTGATCCCCCATGACCCGGTCCAAAAGTTCCGGCTTGTTACAGACAGCGTCGGTTTCCGTGGCCGACTCCATGCAGGATGCGGTCTTGGAAAGAGGCCCGTCGGGCGAACTTGCCGGTTGCATCCATTGGATCAGGGTTTTGCGCAAGGTCTCGAACCGCAGAGGCTTGGTCAGATAGTCGTCAAAGCCTGCGGCCAGGAATCTCTCCCGGTCTCCATGCACGGCGTGGGCGGTCAGGGCAATAATCGGCGTACGCCGATGGGAGGGCTGAGGGTTGAAACCTGAGACATGAGGGTCGGAACTCTGACTTCCGGCTTCCGACTCCAGACTCCTTATTTTTCCCGTCGCCTCCAGCCCGTCCATGATCGGCATTTCGATGTCCATGAACACCAGATCGTAGGCCCGGTTTTTCATGGCGGCCACGGCTTTTTGTCCATTGTTCGCCGTATCCGCCAAAATGCCCATTTTTTGCAACATCTTCCGGGCCACGAGTTGGTTGACCGGGTTGTCCTCCACCAGCAAGACGCGAAGGCCCGGCTGCACTTGTGGAATC
The DNA here is from genome assembly GCF_000717475.1 of Desulfonatronum thiodismutans. Taxonomy (NCBI): domain Bacteria; kingdom Pseudomonadati; phylum Thermodesulfobacteriota; class Desulfovibrionia; order Desulfovibrionales; family Desulfonatronaceae; genus Desulfonatronum; species Desulfonatronum thiodismutans. The sequence goes on along the minus strand of NZ_JPIK01000028.1, from coordinate 36,058 downwards.
TGTTCCGAATGTTCGGGCAGGCGTGCTTCTCGGAGCGTGGTTCGGCTCGGGCTTTCGAAGGTGCATGATCCGGGCTGCTTACCGAACCGAGCCGTGAACCAGAAGGTGGAGCCCCGGCCTTCAGTGCTTTCCACGCCGATTTTTCCGTCCATTATTTCCGCCAGACGCTTGGAGATGGCCAATCCGAGGCCGGTGCCGCCGAATTGCCGGGTGGTGGACGCGTCCACCTGCTGGAAGCATTGAAACAGGAGCTGGAGCTTGTCCGCGGGGATGCCTGGGCCGGTGTCTCGAATCGAGAAGCGAAGATGAACCTCTTCGCGCTCCCCTTCGACATTAACCTCGATCTCCACTTCCCCCTTTTCCGTAAATTTTACGGCATTTCCGCACAGATTGAGCAGAATCTGGCGCAGACGCAGGGGATCGCCTACAAGGGCGATGGGCACGTCGTCGTGTATTTGCCAGCCGAGGTGTAGGCCTTTCGTCTGGGCGGTCACGGCCAGCATGTTCACCGTCGCGTCCAGAACCTCGGGCAGGGAAAAAGGCACTTTTTCGAGTTCCAGCTTGTCGGCCTCGATTTTGGAGAAGTCCAGGATGTCGTTTATCAGCCTGAGCAGGGCTTCGCCGCTGGCGTGGATCACCTGTGCGTATCTGGACTGTTCCTCGTTCAACTCCGTATCCAGAAGCAATTCGGTCATGCCCACCACGCCGTTCATGGGCGTACGGATTTCGTGACTCATGGTGGCCAAAAAGCGGCTTTTGGCGATATTGGCCCGTTCCGCTTCGGCCCTGGCCGTTTTCAACTCCTCCTCTCGACGTTTGCGGCGAATGACGTTGACCAGGAGTTCCGCCAGGACCATGAACAACTTGATCTCCGTGTCCGACCATTCCCTTCGACGCTGGACCGAGTCGAAACCCACGAACCCGATGCATTCCTGTCCGTCCAGCAACGGCAACGAGAGCACGGAGAGAATGCCTTGGTCCGCCAGATGCTTTCGCAACGGGTCGGTTTCGGGCAGGTCGCTGACGTCGTTGATGTAAAAAGGTTTCCCGGCTTGATGATGAGTGATCTGGTTCGGCGCTTCGTCGAACGAGACGTTTTGGAGGTTGTTGATTTTCGGTTCAATCTCCGGGGCACACCATTCATGAGTGTTGCGCATGGTCCGCTGCGCAACGTTATATGAGAAAATATAAACACGGTCGGTCTTGGAAAACTCTCCGACCCGGGCCAGGGCTTCCTGCAGGGCCTCGTCCAGGAAATCCATGGGCACGTTCAGGAAGAGCAAGGAAAGGTCCATGAGCAGGTGCTGCAGGTCGATCTGGTACTGGATCTGCTTGCGGGCCGCGACCCGTTCGCCGATGTCCACGAAAATTCCCTGGGTGATGGTCTTGCCGTCCACATCAATGATGGTGGAAAGGATTTCAACCGGCTTGATCATGCCGGATTTGCTGATGATTTCCACATCCGCCGCGATATTTTTTCGGTTTTGGGCATTGTCCTTGAACAGCTCATGATAGAACTCGAGCCGTTCGGGAGGATGCAGCTCGGTCTGATGCATCCCGATCAATTCGTCCCGGCTACGTTCAAACAGATCTTCAGCCGCCTGATTGCAACGGAGCAGGTAGCCGTCGACATCAGCCCACAAAATGGCGTCGTTGTGGTGTTCAAACAGCATTCGAAACTGGAGTTCGCTGGAGGCCAGGGCCTGTGCCATCCGCTTCTGCTCGCTGATGTCCTGGACCGCGGAGAAAATATACGGTTGACCGTGTAACTGAATCATTTTGGAAAACATCAGCCCGGTGAGCAACTTGTTGTTTTTCATGCGGAAATCGGCTTCATGGCGGGAGCAAGTGCCGTTCTTTCTCAGGATGTCCAAAAACACGTCCCTTTCCTCGGGGTATTTCCAAATATTAAGTTCCAGGACGGTTTTACCCAGGACCTCCTGGCGGCTGTACCCGCTTAGGGCCATGAATGCCTCATTGATTTCAACGATCTTGCCGTCCTTCATGGCGGTCAGAATCAGCGGGTTGGGGCTGGCATGGAACAGAGTCTGAAAACGCTCCTGGGTCTCGCGCAGATTCTGTTCCATTCGGTCCCGGGCCGTAATGTCGGACAAGGTCAGCAGGAGTCTGCTCCGGTTGTTCACCATCAGCAGGGCCGTGGCCCCCAGCAGGACGACGTCCCTATGGCCCTCGTCGCTGACCAGCGTGGTCCGGAATTCGATGTCCTGAAACGAGATACCGGTTTGGAGCGTGCTCTGCATGGCGATATTCAGCTCGCAAACGGCGCAGCTCTGGCCGTATCCGCAACCTCGCGGGTGCTCCCGGGCCCTGATGCATCCGAATACGCCGCAGGCCCGGCCGAGGTGCAGGTCTTCGACGCCCATGTCCAGGAAGTCGCGCATGGCCCGATTGGCGAACAGGATGCGTTGTTCCTCGTCCAGGACGCAGAGCAGGGCCGGGGTGCCGTCGAACACGGCCATGATATCATCGGTCATGTTCAAGGTGGGGGCGGGATGTTCAGACATATTGAGGGAGCGGTTGATGACGCAATGAAGAATGCCCATATGCATTTTCCCGACACTACGAGAACGGCATCAGGGAGGCAAGATATCCATGAGGTTGGACCAAATTCCCGGTGCTGATCGGTCGGCGATCAGAGAGTGTTTCGGGAGCACTTCGGGAGTGTTTGGGAGCGTTTCTGGAAGCCTTGTGGTTCATTTTGGAACCTTGTAGGGAAAATCGAGACGAACCGGAAAGGTTGAGAGCCCGGTAGCGGCGGGAAAGGACCGTAGTATAACGGCTGCGTCAAGTACCCTGATTATCCGATTTACAGAGGATATCATGCCCATCCACTTTTTTGACGTCCCGGACTCCACGAACCTGGGCGCACTCATCCAGCGTGTCTGAGCGCCTCCCACCCCCATCCTTGTCTCCTTTGGCCACGGCCCTGCTCATCGGGCTGTTCGGCGCGGCCGGGGCTTTGGCCCGGTATGGGATATCTTCGGCGGCCGCTCTGTTGCCGAGTCCGGCCTTTCCCTGGGACACCTCCCTGGCCAACGTTCTGGGCTGCTTCCTTTTCGGCCTGATCTGGACGATTTCCGAAAAACGCGCCCTGATCCCCAAGCCCCTGGGACTCGTCCTCCTGACCGGCTTTGTCGGCTCCTTCACCACCTTTTCCACCTACGTCTTCGAGGCCGAGGTATTGCTTCACCAGGGCCAGTGGCTGGTCCTCGTCCTGAAAATCCTGGGGCAAAACCTGCTGGGCTTCGCGGCCCTGGGGCTGGGGTTTCGGGTTGGGCGACGTTGAAGGTCGTCAAATTGTTTCCGGCCACTCCCGCGTCAACTCCATCAGTATCCGCACCCCGAAGCCGGTTCCTCCGGCGATGCCATGGTCGCCTTTTTTCTTGGCATAGGCCGGTCCGGCGATGTCCAGGTGGACCCAGGGGGTGTTCTCCGGGACGAAGCGGTGCAGGAACAGGGCCGCGTGGATCGCGCCGCCTTCTCTCGCTCCGACGTTTTTCAGGTCCGCGACTTCGCTTTTCAATTCATCCTTGTAGTCATCCCAGAGCGGCATGGGCCAGACCGGTTCGCCGACCCGCTCGCCGATGCGTCGAACCTGTTCGGCCAGCGACTCCGGCGCGGCAAAGGCTCCGGCAATGCGAGGGCCCAGGGAAACCACCATGGCTCCGGTCAGGGTGGCCAAGTCCACGATGCCCAGCGGATCGTAGCGTTTGCTGTAGGCCAGGGCGTCGCAGAGCAGCAAACGGCCTTCGGCGTCGGTGTTGATGATTTCCACGGTCTTGCCGGAACAGGTCGTTACCACGTCTCCGGGCTTGACTGCCTTGGGGCCGGGAAGGTTCTCGGTGCAGGGGATGATCCCCACCACCCGACGCTGGTCGCCGCCACTACGGCCCAGTCGGCCATGGGCTTCGAAAAAGCCGAGCACCGCCGCGGCCCCGCCCATGTCCCCCTTCATCTCCTCCATGCCTTGGCTGAGTTTCAGGGAGATGCCGCCGGTGTCGAAGGTGATTCCCTTGCCGATCACCACCAAGGGCTTTTCTCCATCGCTGGAGGTGGGTTGGTCGGGCAGCCCCGAAGGGCTTGGGCGGGAATCCAGGATGATCAGGCGGGCTTGGTCCCGATTAGCCTGAAAAACCGCGGCAAAGGCTCCCATGCCTAGGGCCTCGATCTGATCCGCGTTCATGACCTCCAAGCCGAAACCGTATCGTCCGGCCAGATCCCGGGCTGTCTGGGCCAGGTATTCCGGGGTGGCCAGGTTGGCGGGCATGTTCACCAGGTCCCTGGCCAGGTTCAGCCCGTGACCTGTTGCCAGGCTCCTGTCCAAGTGGGTCTTCAGCCGTGCATCCGCCTGGTCGTCCCTCGGGTCGTCCCTTAGAATGCGCAGTTTTGGAGGCTGGGTGGGGGACTCGTCTTTCTCCGTCTTCAGTCTCTCAAAACGGTACACGGCCGTCATTGCGGCGCAGGTCGTCACTTCCACGGCTTGCGCGATATCCAAATCCGTATCCGACAGGACGCTGGTATCCAGGCCGATGTCGTTCAGCCGCAGGTCCATGGCGCAACCCACGGCCGAGGCCACGGCCCGGCGCAGTTCCCGCTGTCCAAAGCTCTTGCGTCCACCCAGCCCAACCAGGATCACCGCCGGGGAGGCGGTACCGCTGGGAGGGAAGAAATAGCGCGCGGATTTTGTTTTTCCGGAAAAGGCGGTCATGGCGGAGTTTCCAGACAACCAGCCGCCTTGGGCGGCTAGCCACGTTTGCAGGCCGGGCGTCTTCTCGAGGTCCTTCTCGAACACGAAAAAAACCAGGGCCTCGCCGTCGAACTCGTCCTGGGATCGTAAGGTGATATCCATTGTTCCTCCTGATTTGAATGCTTCAAAAAAGCCTGTTTCCGTAGCGCGAACCTTGCGTTCCGTCCAGTCGTGGGATTTCGTCCACACGGGAAAAACAGTCTTGAATATTATGTCATCCCAACGTGTTGAGAAAAAAATGCCGTATCCATGGAAAAAGGTGAGGGTTGGTTCCGGACAGGCAGGGTTATGAGGGCGATGTCTTTGTTGTTTTCGGGAAAAAGTCGGAAATACTCTCGATTATCAACATTGCGGAGGCACAATCATCCGGATACGAATAAAAATTACCTCGAAAACTCCCTTCCTCTCACTCCACTGCTCCGGACAATCCCGCTTTGCGCCGGACGTGTCCACTCCATGAGGAGATGATCATGCGCTACGCTCTGCCTCTCGTTATTGTTCTGGCCCTGATGAACCTCTACCATGTGCTCAAACCCGTGGACGGCGTCGGCGGTCAGCCGGCGGTCCTGACCAAGGAATACCGGTTCAGCATGGAGAAGGACCTTGAACTGCTCAAGGCCCAGGACGAAATTCTGATCCTCAAGATGCTCCTCAACGGCTACCGGGAGAACAAGGGAAGCCGGGAAGAAGAACTGGAAAAGCTTCTTGAGGAAAATTCCGTGCTTAAACAGATGATCAACGGCTATCGGGACGCCAACACCCATCGATTACGCCTGACCGCGTACACGGCCCGACCCGAGGAATGCAACGACGACGTGGACAACACCGCGATCATGCAGACCCCGGTCTCCGGCTGGACCGTGGCTGTTTCCCGTGACTTGAGAGGCTGGCTGGGTAAACGGGTCTACATTGAGGGCTTCGGCGTCCGCCTGGTCAGCGACCTGATGAACGCCCGCTACTCCAACGCCATCGACGTCCTGGTGGCGGACGTGCCCACGGCCAAACGGATCGGCGTCCGAAAAAACGTCCTGGTGACCCTGGTGGAGCCGTTGGCAACGGACGTCACGGATCTGGATCGGGAATTGGTGGCCTTGTTCAGCAAAGGCTCGCGCATGGAGTGACGGCGATGGTCACGCCTTCAGGGCGCGGACGTGCGCCAGGGCCGCGAGGGTCAGGGAGTGGAGGTCGTAGCCGCCTTCCAGCAGGGAGACGATCCGTCCCTGGGCGCCGTTGTTCTGGGCGATGTCTCGGACAATGGCGGTCAGCTCGGTGAAGTCTTCGGGGTGCAGGTGGAATCCGCCCAGCGGGTCGGCTTCCAGGGCGTCGAAGCCGGCGGAGATCAGGACCAGTTCCGGCTGGAAATCCCGGGCCGCGGGCAGGAGGCGTTCCTGGAACGCCTCGCGGATCGGAGCAAGGCCGGTGCCGTAGGGGAAGGGGCAGTTGATGGTGAACCCCTCTCCGGCGCCGTCGCCGGTTTCGTGGGCCGCGCCGGAGTAGGGGTACCAATTGCTTTGGTGGGTGCTGAAGAACAGGACGGACGGGTCGTCGTAGAAGATTTCCTGGGTCCCGTTGCCGTGGTGCACGTCCCAGTCCACGATCAGGATCCGCTCCAGCCCGTGGGCGATCTGGGCGTGCCGGGCGGCCAGGGCCACGTTGTTGAAGAGGCAGAAGCCCATGCCCTGCTTTGGACGGGCGTGGTGGCCAGGAGGGCGGACCACGCAGAAGACGCTCTTGACGTCCCCCTGGAGCACGGCATCCACGGCGACCATGGCGCCTCCGGCGGCATGCACCGCCGCGTCCCAGGATCCGGGGCCGACGTTGGTGTCCGGAAATCCCAGGCTGCGGCGGCCTTCCTGGATGCGACGCCGAACCAGTTCAATATATCCAGTGCCGTGGCAAGAGGCGAGTTCCTTCTCCGTCGCCGGGCGCGGACGCAACCGCGGAAGCCCCGCGGTTTCCCGGTCCTCTTCCAGGGCGCGGACCAGGGCCGTGTAGCGCATCGCGCTCTCCGGATGCCCGGCCCCGGCGTCGTGGACCGCGAAAACCGGGTCGTACAGCAGGGCCGTGGTCATGGGCCGCATGGAAGCTCGTCTCTCATGTCGTCGCGGCGCGATCAGCCCGCGCTGCCGGGATGCCGGGCGCGCAGATCAGCCGCGGCCTTTTCCACGCCGTCGATCATCTTTTGCCGATTCGCGCGCAGCTTTTCAGCCAGTTCCGGGTCTTCCAAGGCCAGAATCTGGGCGGCCAGCCAGGCGGCGTTGCGCGCCCCGGCGCTGTCCAGGGCCACGGTGCCCACGGGAAAGCCGGGAGGCATCTGGACCGTGGCCAGCAGCGCGTCCAGGCCGCCCAGGGACGAGGCTGTCAACGGCACGCCGAGCACGGGACGGGTGGTCTTCGCGGCCACAGCCCCGGCCAAGTGAGCGGCCATGCCCGCCGCGCAGATGAACACCTTGCAGCCCTGGTCCTCCAATTCCCGAACCAGCCGCTGCACCCGCTCCGGGGTGCGGTGGGCCGATGCCACGGTGAACAAATGCGGTATGCCCAGTGAACCGAGCACTTCGGCACAGGGGGCCATCTTGTCTTCATCCGAGATGCTGCCCATGAAAATGGCGACTTTGGTCATAGTCAAGGCTCCTTGAATGTTGTTTTGAGGGCGTGTTTAGGCAAAAAAACGCGTCGTCGCATTCGATACTTGCCGACGAACGTTCCGCCGAACATTTCTCCAGATACGATCAACGCGGTCTAGATTACGTGAATCCTTCTCAGCCGTCCAATATCTGAGATGCATCTCAGAGACCTCGATACACATCTCGTCGATGTCCGACGGCGACGATCAGGACGATAAGCTGGTTGTTTTGAAGTTGATAAACGATCCGGTACCGTCCATGCCGGACCCGGTAAAGGTTGTCTTTGGCGGACAACTTTTTGGCCGCGGGAGGGATTTGGGTCTCGGCCAGTTGATCGATTATCGGGGTAAGTTCGAGCTGGATGTTTCGAGTAAGTTTCGCAAACTGACGAGCTGCTCCAGGGCGAAAATGGACGGTGAAGTTCATTGACCCAGACTGAGCTGCTTTTTCAGTTCATCCCAGGGCATGTCCGTGCCCGCTTCGGCGAGAGCGTTTCGGGCCTGTTCAATATCCAGGCGATCTTCCAGTAACTCAAGAAGCTCCAGATCCTCCAGCGGAACCATTGCAGCCAATCTCTTGCCATGCCGGGTGAGGACGACGCGTTCCTTGGCATAACTCGTCCGGTTCAACAGTTCCGCGAAGTGGTCTCTCGCCTCCCCAATGGAAAGTGTTTCCATGGTCCACTCCTGTTTATTTTGTACAAAATGTACAAGTGAGCCGTGTTTTGGTCAAGCCCACCCGGACAACCTCGACGAACAGGCTCAGTAAAAAGCTTGCTCGTGCCGATCATGCGGCTTCGCAGGAGAGATTTCGGTGAGATCAACCCATGGGTGTATTCTCTACTAAAGCCCAGACTCCGCAAGGGCAGCATTTGCCGCAGAAGCCGCAGCCGATGCATTTGTCCGGGTTGGAGACGCGTTCGTATTTGCCGTTGCCCAGGTTTTTTCGCTCGATGGCCGCGGTGGGACAGACCGCGTCGCACAGGCCGCAGTCCATGCACGAGCCGCAGGAGGAGCACTGGGAGGCGCAGTGCTCCATGTCGTTGTACTCGGTGATCCGGGGGTCGTAGTATTCCAAGGTCATCCGGGAATAATCAATGCGCTCCGAGGTTTCGCTGTACTCGATGGAATAGTCCTTGAGCCAGGCTGAATCCACCTGGGGGCGCTTGCCCGCAGCCATTTCGTCGATGGTTCTGGCCGCCTTGCGTCCCGCGCCGATGGCGTCGGTGAGCAGGCCGGGCTTGACGATGTCGCCGATGGCGAAGACCTGGGGGTCGGAGGTCTGGCCCATTTCGTTGACCAGCACGAAACCGCGGTCCACGGCGATGGTTTCGGGGAGAAAGCCCAGGTCCGGCAGGTCGCCGATGGAGATGACCACGGTGTCCGCGGGGATGACTTCGCCGGTGGTCAGCAGCACGCCCTCGGGCGTGATCTCCTTGGTGAAGCAGGGATACCGGAAGACCGCTCCGGCCCGTTCGGCCTCCTTGCGCTCCTCGCCGAAGGAGGCCGGTTCCTGGATGTCGATCAGGGTGATCTCCTCCGCGCCCAGACGGTGGGCCACGGTGGCCACGTCGCAGCCTACGTTTCCCGCGCCGATGATCACGAGCTTCTTGCCCACGGGCTGGTTGTCCAGCTTGGCGTTCTTGAGAAAGGTCAGGGCCGGGATGATCCGCTCGGAACCGGGAATGGGAATAGTCCGGGGCTTCTGCGCGCCGGTGGCGATGACCACGTAGTCGAAGTCCGCCTTGAGCTGGTCGAACTCCTTGTGAGTCAGGTTCTGTTGGAGATGCACCTGAGGCAGGACCTTGCGCACCCGTTCGATCTCCGCCTCCAAAACCTCCTTGGGAATGCGCTGCTCCGGAATGGCCGTGGCCATCTTCCCGCCCAGAACCTTTTCCAGGTCGTAGACCCAGGTGTCGTGACCCTTGAGTCGGAGCTGCCAGGCCACGGAGATTCCGGCCGGACCGCCGCCGATCACCGCCACCCGGGCGCCGCCGAGGTCCGGGAGCTTCGGAGGCTTGGAGGAAACGCCCTTTCTGCCCAGCGGAGTAATGTCCACGGGCTGGAGATTGCCGGCCACGCCCTTGGTGCAGCCCTGCATGCACAGATGGGGACAGAGATAGCCGCAGATGGAGGCCGGAAAGGGAGTGAAGGCCAGGGCCACGTCCACGGCCTCGTCCACCTTGCCCTCGCGGATCAGCCGCCAGCGCTCCTGGACCGGCATGCCCGTGGGACAGGCGGACTGGCAGGGGGCCAGATACTTGCGGTGCTCCCAGACCGGGACGTAGCGGCGCAGCTCCCCGGTGGTGATCAGGGGGACGGGACTCCGGTCCAGGTCGGTCAGGTCGCCGATCATTCCGCCCCGGCCCAGTTCCTTGTCCCAGACGTCCTGGTGAAACCGGGCCATGGAGCGGCGCTTGGCCCCGACCTTTTCCATGGGCGTGCGCGCGGCGACGCACTGCCATTCTTCGCGTACCGTGAGCTTTTTGAGCAGCCGTTTGCGTTTGATCCTGCCCAGAAACAGGTCCATGTTTTCGGTCAGCCAGGCCCATTCCTCATCGGAAATGGGGACCAGCTTGGCGTCGGCCTGGCTGTAGCCGTGGATCGGGCCGCGAAAGAAGATTTTGCCCCCGACCATGCCCACGCAGGGCCGGTAGCCCAGGACGTTGCGCGGGTCCTGGGCCTCATGGCCGCAGATCACCGCGACCCCGCCGGCCATGAACTCGGCGAAGTAGTCTCCGGCCGAGCCCAGAACCCAGAGTTCCGGATGGGCGAACCGGGGATTGTATTTGGTCATGGTCATGCCCCGGGAGCCGATGTTCCCGGCCACCCAGACCTTGCCCTGGGCCATGGCGTTGCAGGCCCCGTTGGTGGCGTAGCCGTGGACCACGATTTCCGCTCCGGCGTTCAGCCAGCCAATATCGTCCGAGGCCGGACCGTGAATCTCGATGGTCGTGCCCGGCGAGCCCATGGAGCCGGTGCGCTGCCCCGGAGAGCCGGTGATCTGGACGTTGACCGGCTTGCCCTGGGGCTGAAAGATCCGTCCGCCGATGCCGTGCTGGCCGAATGCGGCGATCTCCAGACGCCCCGCCCCGCCCCGCACCGCCTCCTGGATGCGTTCCTCCAGAATCCGGGAAGACACCCGGCCTGCCTCGTCTTTGCCGGCGATGTGCACTGTTTTTGCCTTGCTCATTGCTCTGCCTCGTTGAAATATGCTTGGGGTTCACAGTCCGTTGAAAAACTCCCAATTGCTGCGTCGCCGCAAAAAGTTCAAACTCTCACGTATGAATAAATACGCTTCGACCTTGAACTTTTTTTGCTTCTTGCACTTGAGGGTTTTTGAACGGACTGCCGGATAAGGACTTTTTCAACATTCAGTTCAGTCTTTGCGACGGAACCCGGAATGGATAAACGCGAATTCCCGCGATGCCGTCCCAAAAGGTGCGACGGCAAGGCGCGAGGTTCGTTCCAGACTGAAGCGTATTGGTTCATACGTGAGGGCTGGAACGAACCGAAGCAACGCAGCTGGCGTGCTTTTTGGGGCGGCATCGCTAAACCACGTACTTGATCTGCAGCCGCTCCGCCGCGGCCCGGTCCGCGATGCCCAGGGCGTCGGACATGCCGATGGGCAGGGAGGTGGAACGGCCCAGGGGCGCGACGATTTTTTTCAGTTCCGTGTCAAAGCCCACGTACACGTCCACCACCCGCTCGGCCACCTGTTCCGGGTCCAGGCGGCGGTACAGGCGCGGATCCTGGGAGGTGATGCCCTTGGGGCAGCGGCCGATGTTGCAGATGTTGCAGCGGTCGCCCTCGGAGCCCAGGCAGCCGGCCGCGGCCTGCATGATGTACTTGCCGATCTGGACCGCGCTGGCCCCGAGCATGATCAGGGCCGCGGCATTGGCCGCCAGGTTCCCGTTCTTGCCCGTGCCTCCGCCGGCGATGATCGGCAGCTCGTTCTGTTTGCCCAGTTTGACCAAGTTCAGATAGCAGTCCCGCAGATTGGAGGCGATGGGGTGGCCCATGTGGTTCATGGACACGTTGTAGGCCGCGCCGGTGCCGCCGTCCTCGCCGTCAATGGCCAAGCCCGCGGCGTAGGGGTTGCGGGTCAGGTTGTTCAGTACGGCCAGGGAGGTGCTGGAGGCCGAAATCTTCGGGTAGACCGGCACCCGGAAGCCCCAGGCCATGCTCATGGACTGGATCATCTTGGCCACGGCCTCCTCGATGGAGTACTTGGTCTGGTGCGTGGGCGGACTGGGCAGGCTGACCCCGGGCGGCACGCCGCGGATGGCGGCGATGAGCTGGTTGACCTTGTGCCACTGGAGCAGTCCGCCGTCCCCGGGCTTGGCGCCCTGGCCGTACTTGATCTCCACGGCGCAGGGGTCTTCCTTCATGTGCGGGATGGCGTGGACGATCTCGTCCCAGCCGAAATAGCCGCTGGCGATCTGCAAAATCACGTATTTCAGGAATCGGGAGCGCAGCAGCCGGGGCGGACAGCCGCCCTCGCCGGTGCACATCCTGACAGGCATGCCCAGTTCCTCGTTGAGGTAGGCCACGCCCATCTGCAATCCCTCCCACATGTTCGGGGAGAGCGCGCCGAAGCTCATGGAGCCGATCATCAACGGATAGATTTCCCGCACCGGCGGCATCCAGCCGTTTTCCCGTTGGGTTTTGAGGGCCTCGGCCGGGGGCAGGATGCGTCCGATCAGGGTGCGCAGCTCGAATTCGTGGCGTCCGGCGTCCAGGGCTGGGTCGGTGAGCATGGAAATGCGCATGAACTTGATCTGGTCCAGGACGCTGTCCCCGGCATTGCGTCGACCGCCCCGGGTTCTGGGCTGGCCGCCCCGGTCGCGGTGGAAGCGGAGCAGGTCCGTGGATTCGGACTTGTGGGGCTTGATGGCGTTGTTCGGGCAGACCATGTTGCACATGGCGCAGCCGATGCAGGCATAGGCCGGGTCCGTGCGCTGGCGGATGCCGTAGTAGATGCTGGAGGTGGACGAGGGCCTGTCCTGTTGACCGGAGGGCTTGTCAGAGGTCCGTTTGTCCAGCAGGCCCAGGGGCGGGGTGAAGATGGTCCGCTTGCGGAACGTCCCGAACTCGATGGCGTTCACCGGGCAGACCGCTGTACATCGCCCGCACAAGGTGCAGGTCTGGATGTCCCAGTCGATCTGCCAGGGCAGATCCCGCTGGCTTAATGTTGACGGGGTAACGGCTGTGTTTGCCGGCATATACGTACCTCCTGACAGTCCGGCGAAACAATGGCCGTGTCAAGGTGCATGGGTTGAAAATCCTTAGACTTGTCGCGATCCGGAATGGCCGCGTCCAGGCCGCAGGCCTCGGAGGAAAAGGCGAACAGGCCGGGCCGTCCGCCGACGATGCCGGGCCGCAATTTCTTGCGGTCCTGGACCATGAACATGGTCTTGTCCGGCAGGCAGCCGATGACGCAGTTCGGGCCGTCGATGATTAGTCGGCGGCAGGCCTGCTTCATGGTGTGCAGGAAGTCCCGGTCCGGATGGGATTCCAGGTCGTCGTCCTGGAGCGGGGTGATCACGTGCTTGTAGGCTTCCAGGCTCAGGCCGAGGCCCTTGAGGGTGAAGTGCAGGATATGGGTGAACACCTCGGAATCGGACTGGTAGCCTTCATAGCCCGGCACGCCCTGGCTGCCCAGGTATTCCTTGATGGGCACGAAGGCCGTGTTCTCTCCGTTGGTCATGGTGGAGACGCCCTGGATGAAAAAGGGGTGGCAGGCGTAGAGATTGATCCCGTAGTTGGTGTTTTGCCGACCCTGGGCCAGAATCCGCCCGGCATAAACCTCTTCCCGGTCCAGGCCCAGATAATCGCCAATCTCCATGGGATCGCCCACTTCCTTGATCATCAGCACGTCCGGCCAGAAGCTGAAGACAACGATGTCCTCCTCGGCCTGGCCCATGTGGCGCAGGGCCAGGCGGGTCTTGGTCAGTTCCTGTTCGCGCACGGCCGGGGCCAGATCGGCCCAGGCCGAGGGCGGTTCAAAGACCTGGGACAGATAGACGTCGCGCTTCGGGGTGCCCGGAGGCGGGGTTTCCTCGGCCTCCAGGGTCAGTCGAAATTTGGGCGTAAAGCCCTGGCTGGACATGAACTCCTCCATCCGGCGCAGACCCGCATGGGTGAAGATGCCGGAAAGGATGGGCAGGTGCTTGCAGTCCTGGAAGGGACCGGCCAGGTCGGTCAGAAACAGACCGATCCCCGAACCGTCATGACCTTCCTTCATCACGTCCAGCGCCTCGATGGCCCGCATCGGGGAGATGGGGACGGAGCTGGTCAGGGAGAACAATCGGCACATGGATTCTACTCGTGGGGCAAGAGGGGGAGAGATGGGCATCCGGATCGCGGTCCGGATGCGGACCTGGGTTCAAAAAAAATGACAATTTTTTTCAATTTGCTCTAAAATGACAATCAATTTTTTATTGATGATACAAAAATGTAGCTTCAGGGAGGCGAATAAATGGCAAAGCGGCCATTTGTCAACGCTTCGCAACAAAAAAAACACGCACAGCCGCATTATCAGAGTTCAAGACCAGGTCGACCCAGGCATGTTCGATGAACTTTTATCCGCGTGGATACTAGCCTGAGAGGAAGTAAAAACGAATTCTTTTAGCGGTCGGAAATGACGACTTGCCATTTTTGAAAGGTGTGTAATGAATGCGCAAGGCCATGGCAAGGGATTTTGGTCATGTCCTTGCGGGGGGAGAGGGGCGGGAAAAGCGGATTGATTTTTTTGGATGAAATGGACGAACTGGGGCGCGTGCGTGCGGTTATCCATTTCTATCCTGGAGAGGGAGCATTTGGGCGGGCGACGCGGGGGCGGGTGGGTTGGCGGGCCATGATTTGGATGCCTTGGGTGGTGAACTGTTTGATCCGGGCGATGAATTCCCGGGGATCGTCCCGGCCCTGGGCGATGTTCTCCAGGGCCTTTTCCCAGACATGGGTGATCTTGGCCGAGGTGAGCTGGGGCACGGTGGATTCCACGAAGTCGATCAGGGTGATCCCGGTCTCCGTGGCGATGAGGCGCTTCTTGTCCCGGCGGACGTAGCCGCGCTCCACCAGCAGTTCGATGATCGCGGCCCGGGTGGAGGGCCGGCCAATGCCCACGGCCGGGGCGGGACGGGATTGGTCCTCCAGGCCCATGATGGAGTTCAGCGCGGTTTCCCGGCCGGTTTCGCCTTCGCTGTGTCCATTGCTCGAAGCGTGGTCGTCCGCTTGCGGCCCCGGCGTTTCAAAATCCCCCCGTTCCATGGCCGCCAGGAGGGTCTTTTCCGTAAAATGAGAAGGGGGCTTTGTCTTGCTGGCCTTGACCTCGGTGGCGTCCACATGGAGCGGGCTGCCTTGCTCCAGGGCCGGGAGGACCACGTCGTCGCCCTTGCGCCAGGGTTCGGCCACCAGCCAGCCGGAATCCAGGAAGACCTTGCCCGCGGCCTGGAGCTTTTGCCCATGCACGTCCAGGAGCATTTTCGTGTTGCGGACCTTGGCCGCGGGCAGGAACGCGGCGATGAGCCGCCGGGCCACCAGGTCGTAGATCTGTTTCAGGCGCTGATCCATGCCCGAGGAGGGCGTCTTGCCCGTGGGCAGGATGGCGTAGTGGTCCGTGACCTTGGCGTCGTTGACGCAGGCAAAGGTTTTGTGGGTTTTCAGGCGCTCCAGGGCCAGGTCGGTCAGGGGCTTGTAGCCTTTGGGCAGGGCGGCCAGACGCTGGTCCATTTCCTTGAAGATTTCCTGGGTGATGTATCGGCTGTCCGTACGCGGATAGGTGATCACCTTTTCCGCCTCGTAGAGCTTCTGGGCCATGTCCAGGGTCTGTTTGGCCGAAAAACCGTATTTGGCGTTGGCTTCCTTCTGCAGCGCGGTCAGGTCGTAGAGCAGGGGAGGGGCGATGACCACGTCCTTTTGCTCCAGGGTCGCGACCACTCCGTCCAGGCCGTCCACCTTGGTGGCTTGGTCCTGGGCTTCCTGCTTGGTTTTGAAGCGGTCGCCGGTGAAATCCGGCGGGGCCAGGACCTGGGCCGGGAAGGGATCGCCCTGGGCGGGCGGAAGGGGGGAAAGCGTGGCCGTGCAGGTGAAAAAGGGCTCGGAGACAAAGGCGTCCACGGCCTTGCGTCGATGGACCAGCAGGGCCAGGACCGGGGTCTGGACCCGGCCGATGCTGAATTTGTCCCCGCCCTTGATGGTGTAGGCCCGGGAAAAGTTCATGCCCACCAGCCAGTCGGACTCCGAGCGGGCCCGGGCCGAGGCGGCCAGGTTGTCAAAGCGCCCCCCGGGTTGCAGTTCGGCGAAGGCCTTGCGGATTCCGGCGTCGGTGTTGTCCAGAATCCACAAGCGGCGAAAGGGCTTGGTACAGCCCAGGTGGTCGTAAAGGTGGCGAAAGATCAGCTCGCCTTCCCGGCCCGCGTCCGTGGCCACGATGATTTCGCCCACGTCCTCCCGGGCCAGCAGGCCGCGCAGGATTTCTACCTGCCGGGCGGTGTTCGGCAGTTCCTTGAGCAGGAAGCGCTCCGGAAACATGGGCAGCGTGGCGAAGGACCATTTCAGCCAGGCCGGGTTCTGCTCGCCGGGGTAGGCGTAGCCCAGCAGATGGCCGATCATCCAGGACACCACGTAGCGCTCGTCCTCCAGATAGGCCGGAGAACGGCCTTTGGCCGGGGCGATCTTGAGCACCCGGGCCAGGTCCCGCCCGGCGGAGGGCTTTTCAGCCAGGATCAGGGTTTTCATCGGAAGGGTCGCGGGCCGTGGATCAATGGCCAGGACGGATTTGATCTCTGTAAAATCACAATACTTCCAATGTCGCAGGTGCCATGGTCTGAAAAGTATCCCCTCATGGAGGGCCAGCACTCATCCAAATCGAAATCCAAATCGAAATCGAAATCGGAAAGTTACCAGGAAACGATTTCGATCACGATTTCGATTTCGATTTCGATACCGATCCGAAGAACGCCC
Organism: Desulfonatronum thiodismutans; assembly: GCF_000717475.1. NCBI lineage: Bacteria > Pseudomonadati > Thermodesulfobacteriota > Desulfovibrionia > Desulfovibrionales > Desulfonatronaceae > Desulfonatronum > Desulfonatronum thiodismutans. The sequence continues at coordinate 19,697 of NZ_JPIK01000028.1, read as the reverse complement.
GTGGATCGAGAACAAATCCGCCCTGGATCAATGGCCGATCCACTTCAGCCGGTAGAGGTCCCGCCGTCGGCTCTTCATGTTTCGCACGCTGCCCTGGCGGCGCAGTTCCTTGAGCAGGTCCAGGTCCACGTCCGTGATCAGGGTGGTTTCCGTGTTCGGGGTGGTTTCCGCGGCAATGGCGTCGTGGGGAAAGGCGAAGTCCGAGGGGGTGAAGATGGCGGACTGGGAATACTGGATGCCCATGGTTTCCACCTTGGGAATGTTGCCCACGCTGCCGGAGATGACCACGTAGCATTCGTTCTCGATGGCCCGGGCCTGGGCGCAAAGGCGCACCCGCAGGTAGGCGTTCTTGGTGTCCGTCCAGAAGGGGACCAGGAGAATGTTCGCGCCGCGCTCCACCAGCAGCCGGGCCAGCTCCGGGAATTCGATGTCGTAGCAGATCAGGATGCCGATCCGGCCGATGTCCGTGTCAAAGGTCTTCAGCGCCTCGCCGCCGGTCAGACCCCAGGAGCGATTCTCCTCGGGCGTGATGTGCAGCTTGTATTGGGCGTCCCAGGTCCCGTCCCGGCGACAGAGAAAAGAGACGTTGTACAGTTTGTGATCCCGATACTCCGGCACCGACCCGCTGACGATGTTGATGTTGTAGGTCAGGGCCAGGCGCATCAGTTCCTCGCGCAGCACCTCGGTGTATTCGCCCAGCCGACGCATGGCCTCGGGCGGGCTCTCGTCCTCGTACTGGGCGATCAGCGGGGCGTTGAACAGTTCCGGAAACAGGACCAGGTCCGTGCCGTAGTCCGAAACCGTGTCCACGAAGAACTCCACCTGCTGCTGGAAATCCTCGAAGGACGCGAAGCGGCGCATCTGCCACTGGACCGCGCCCAGCCGGACCACGGTCTTGCGTCCGCCGATGAGCCGGGTCTTGGCCTCGTAATAGATGTTGTTCCACTCCAGGAGCACGGCGTTGCCCTCGGACTGGTGATCCGTGGGGTAGTAGTTCTTAAGCAGACGCTTGATGTGGAAGTCGTTGGAGAGCTGGAAGGAGAGCACCGGGTCGTAGATTTCCTTGCGCTTGACCCGGTTGATGTATTCCTGGGGGGTGATTTCGTCCTTGAATTTGCGGTATCCCGGAATCCGTCCGCCGACGATAATTCCCCGCACATTCAGCTTTTCGCAGAGTTCCTTGCGGGCGTCGTACAGCCTGCGGCCCAGGCGCATGCCCTGGTATTCGGGGTCGACGATGATCTCGATGCCGTAGAGGTAGTCCCCCTCGGGGTCATGGTTGGACAGGGTGCCGTCGCCCACCACCTGCATGTAGGTGTGCTTGCCGATATAGTCCGCGTAGTCGATCATCATGGTCAGAGCCACGGCCACGGCCCGGCCCTTGTCCTCGATGCAGATCTGGCCTTCGGGAAACCGGTGGATCATGGCCTCGATCTGGGATTTTTCCCAAGGGGTATCCACGGTTCGATAGACCCGCTGCATCATGGCCCGGACGTCGGCGTAGTCCTCGACGCGCAGGTTGCGCAGGTTCAGTTTGTGGGAGACGGATTTTGTCATGGTGAAAGCACGTTCTCTGGTTAAAATGGTTTGTCGCGGGTGCCGGGGGCGGGAGTGAGCGGATTTTACGTTGAAAACGGAAAAAGGGATCGCGTCTGAAGTTTCCTTGAGCTTCCTTACAAAAGGACCGCGTGCCGGGCAAGGGGAGCGGATGCCGGAAAGATCGAAGTATCTCGATGCCGGCTTCCCGTCGGAGACAGCATCAATCGAAATCGAAATCGATCCAGAGTGCCCGTGCTTCGAGACCAAAAATGTCCTGGCTGGAGTGAGACGACTTCCGGGCTGGAAAATACGTGTTTATGGACGTGTGCCGTCGAATCGCTTTACTTTCTTCGAAAAGTGGATATTGTCCGGCCTTGCTCTTGCGTGATTGGAATTGAGCCCCTTCCTTCGTCTCCTCCATCGGCCCCCTCTCGCCGGTCAGAGTCCAGCCCGAACGAATTCTCGAGCCCAGAGCTTTCCCATACCTCGCCGAAGTTTCGGCACGCAGTCCGTATCACGCCGTTTTGCGGATTTTCATCTATATTTTTTGGAGTTATTGTGAATTTTGAATCATTTGCGCTGGATAAGCGCATCATGGTCGGCGTTTCTCGCGCCGGTTACCAGATCCCGACCCCCATCCAGATCCAGGCCATTCCGCCGTTGCTGGAAGGGCGGGACGTTCTCGGTCTGGCTCAGACCGGCACGGGCAAGACCGCTGCCTTTGCCTTACCCATTTTACAAAAACTGCTCGCCCTGGATGTTGCCAAACAGGGACCGGTCCGAGTTTTGGTTCTGGCCCCGACCAGGGAACTGGCCGTGCAGATCCATGAGAACTTCGTGGAATTGGGCGCTGAAACCGGGATGCGTTGCGCCGCGGTCTTCGGCGGCGTGAGCCAGAACCCCCAGGTCAAGAGCCTGAGCCGGGCGACCATCGTCACGGCCTGCCCTGGTCGCTTGCTGGACCTGATGAATCAGAAGCTGGTGGATCTGTCCAAGGTGGACACCCTGGTTCTGGACGAGGCGGACCGGATGCTGGACATGGGCTTTGCCCCGGACATCCGGCGCATCGTTTCCCGGTTGCCCGGCAAGCGCCAGACCATGCTTTTTTCCGCGACCATGCCCGATGAGATCCGGAAGCTGACCAGGGAATACCTGCGTGACCCGGTGGAGGTGAAGGCCGAGATCACGGACCGCAAGGCGTCCATCTCCCATGCGTTTTATCCCGTGCCGGGCCATCTCAAGGCCGGGCTGCTGGAAGAACTGCTGCGGTCCACGGACCACGAAACCATGCTGGTCTTCACCCGGACCAAGCACCGGGCCAAATCCCTGGCCAGAAAGCTGGAGGGCAAGGGCTGGGCCGCCACGTTCCTGCAGGGCAACATGTCCCAGAATCGCCGTCAGGAGGCCATGACCGGCCTACGCACCGGCAAGTACACGATCATGGTGGCCACGGACATCGCCTCCCGGGGCATTGACTGCGAACGGATCACCCACGTGATCAACTTCGACATGCCGGACACCACCGAGAGCTACACCCATCGCATCGGCCGCACCGGTCGGGCCGAGCGCACAGGCGAAGCCCTGTCCCTGGTCACCCGTGAGGACGACGAGCAGGTCCGGGCCATTGAGCGCAAGTTCGGTGGAAAGATCGAACGACGAACCCTGGAAGGCTTCGACTACGCCGCGCCCGGCAGCGTGGAGCCGGACCGGGACCGGGAGCGTCCCCGCCAGAGCCGATCGACATACGGTCGGTCCGGTACGTCGCGTGGGATGTCCCAGGGCCAGTCCCAGGGCTACTCCCAGGGTCGGTCCCGAGGTGGCGCTGAAAGCAGGGCTCGGTAGATCCCGTCGCGAATCCTGAAGCAAAAGGCCCCGGAGTGATCCGGGGCCTTTTTGTTTCCGGCCTCCGGTGAAAAAAGCGATAGTGCTTCGAGGGGCGTTTCCCGTGCCGCGTTGTCATTTTGCGACGCTCACGGTAGGGCTTATGGCGGCTGCCTGGCTGGATATCCTGCAAGAACGACATGGCGGCCGACAGAACTGGAGGCCGGTTGCACCCGTCCCCCGTTATCCTCATCCCGTCACGCTCACAAAGGATGGACCGCATGTTTGGAAAGAGTTTCAAGCTGTTCACGGCTTTTGGCTTTGAATTCAAGGTGGACCCGAGCTGGATCGTCATCGCGGTCCTGGTGACCTGGTCCCTGGCCGTGGGCTTTTTTCCGCACGTGCTGGAGGGCCTGGAGCCGCTGGATTACTGGAAGCTGGCGCTGATCGGCGCTTTTGGCCTGTTTTTCTCCATTTTGTTCCACGAGTTCTGGCATTCCTGGGTAGCCCGGAAGTTCGGGGTGGAGGTCCGGGGGATCACCCTGTTCATTTTCGGCGGCGTGGCCGAGATGAGCCAGGAGCCCAAGACCCCGCAAAGCGAGTTCTGGATCGCCATTGCCGGCCCGTTGGCCAGCCTGTTCCTGGCCCTGAGCTTTTATCTGGTTTACGACTCCGGGATCCGTTTCGGCATGGGCGAGGCCCTGAACAGCGTGTTCATGTACCTGGCCCTGGTCAACCTGATCCTGGCGATCTTCAATCTGATCCCGGCCTTTCCCATGGACGGGGGCCGGATTCTGCGGGCCGCGCTCTGGAAGTTCAAGAAGGATCAACTCTGGGCCACCCGCATCGCGACCAATTTTGGCATGACCTTCGGCCTAGTCCTGATCGGGCTCGGGCTGCTAAACGTGCTGACAGGCAATCTGGTCGGCGGATTGTGGTACTCCCTGATCGGCTTTTTCATCCGCTTCGCGGCTCGGAACTCCTATCGGCACATGGCCGTGAAGCAGGCCCTGGCCGGAGAGCGGGTCCGGACCCTGATGAAGCCGCCGTTGACCGTGACCGGCTCCATCACCTTGCAGGAGTTGGTGGAGGACTACGTCTATCGTCATCATCACAAGTTCTACCCTGTTCGGGACCAGCACGGAGTGCAGGGATGCATCACCACCCGGCAGGTCGGGGAGGTGGCCCGGGAAAAATGGCCGACGACCCAGGTCCGGGAGGTCATGAATCGCTGCTCCCTGATCAACACCGTAGGCCCGGAAGAAGACGTTGTGGACGTGCTCCAGAAGATGAACGCCGCGGGCTTGAGCCGGATGATGGTCATGGAAGGGCAAATACTGGTGGGGATAATCTCCCTGAAGGACATCCTGGGCTATCTCACCGCCCGGATGGAACTGTACGGGGAGCAGGGGCTCGGGGAGTAGTCGGGGTTTTTGAGCGGACTGTTGAGGAACGACTTTTTTGATACGCGGATGGATATGGTTATGGAAAGAACGTGGTTGGTCGGATTTTCAAGGGAGCACGCCGGGGTGATGCGCGCCGCGCTGACTCTGGGACTGGAGTTGTGCGACCTGAAGATCGATTTTGTTTGCGAAATGTTTTCAGCGCGGCACGGGGGAAAGGTCGAGGGCGAAAGCAGGATGGCCGAGCGCTTCGACCGAAAGCCCGACGACCCCGCATGCCCGGCCTTGCGCGAAGCCTTCGCCCGCCTGATCCAGACCGGCGCTCCGGCACCGGCGAGCGCCGAAGAAATCAACGACCTCGCGACCTGCCGCGAAAAAATCGCCGCCGCGTTTCGTAACGACGAAAGCCGGGTCTTGGTCGCGCTTTCCACCGCGGAACTGGCCGGCCTGCGGACGGCCTGCGAACTCTACGCCAGACTGGCCATCGGTCAGGGTTGGGCCGCGGCGGGCTACCTGGGTTGTCCCCAGGACGCCGCCCAGGCGGCCCATGCCTTCGATCAACGCTTCAGGGAAATCCTTTTCCCCGAACTGCGGGGCGACGCCTACTACGGCATCAACAGCCAATTGGTCCATGACAACGCCCGGGTGGCCTGGGACATCCTGCAGGTGGTTCGCCAACACCTGGCCTTCGACGCCCTGGGCAAGGTCGTCGGCCAGGACAAACGCGACGTCCGAACCATGAAAGGCCCGGAATTCGACGACCCCATGCAGCGCTCACGCCTGGAACTGATCCGCTGCGTCCCGGGAAATACGTAGTTCTTCAGACCGTCACAGTGTCGTCAAACCGGATGTTGCCGAGTCGCGTCGGAGCCAAGCCGACAAGAGTGCTCACGGCAATTGAGAGGCTGGGGTTTGTTGACGGGGTCTGCAGGGGGTTGTACAGGTTTCCTGTACAACACAAGCAGGAGGTCATCCATGCTGCAAACCACCTATACCAATGCCAGGGCCAATTTCAGCACCCTCTGCGACACGGTTGTCGAGGACCGTGAAATCGTCGTCATCACCCGCCGTACAGGGCAAGATGTCGCCCTGGTCGCCGCGGACGAATTGTCCAGTCTGATGGAAACAGCCCACTTGTTGCGTTCTCCCAAAAACGCAAAACGCTTGCTTACGGCCTTGAACCGCGCTCTGGACGGCGAAGGCGAGGCCGGCACGCTCCAGAAACTGAAAACCGAGGCCGGCCTTGCGGAGTAGGCCGCGCATCGCCGTATACCAACCGGAATTTCGAGAAGACCTGCGCCATTGGGTCAAAACGGAGCGCAAGACCGCCCTGCGCGTCCTGGATCTCGTGGAAGCGGTCCTCCGCGACCCGTTCCAAGGCATCGGCAAACCCGAACCCCTCAAACATCTCGCCTCCGGTCTCTGGTCCAGGCGTATCACCCAGGAACACCGCCTCGTTTATCTGGTCCGGGATGAACGGATCGATTTTCTCCAGGCCAAGTATCATTACTGATTTCTTGTCTCGCAAACAACTCAAACAGGAGGCTGACCTGCTCGCCAAATTGACCTCGAAAAACCGGATCACGATCCCCAAGACCATCATGAACAACCTCCCCCCGGTCGACTATTTCAATGTCGTCCTTCGAGACGGAACCGTCGTTCTGGAACCGATTCAGACAGCCAATACGGAAACCGAATCCATCCGCCTCAAGATGCGCGAACTCGGCCTCACCGAGGACTCCGTCGCCGATGCCGTGCGTTGGGCGCGGGACAAGACATGAAGGTCGTCATCGACACCAACGTGCTGGTCTCGGCGTTGCTTTTCGGCGGCCAAGCCGAGGGTACGGGGCGAGTCGAATGAGGCCGGGGCAGAAATGCCCCGGAAATCATGCGCTCGTCCATCTGGCGCTGCATCATGTTGTTGGCTTCAATGAGGCCGGGGCAGGAATACCCTGGAAAAACAGCCAGCCGCACTTCCTTAACCCCGTTAGAGATGTTGCTTCAATGAGGCCGGGGCAGGAATGCCCCGGAAAACGACGCCGGACAGCTCAAGGCCCTGCCCGTGCTGCGGCTTCAATGAGGCCGGGGCAGGAATGCCCCGGAAAACGCCGATCATTTCAGCGAGTGTCCGCGTGTACGCCTCGAGCTTCAATGAGGCCGGGGCAGGAATGCCCCGGAAAACCGTGCGCCTCCCGGCCCAGGAGCCCCAGCCCGTTGAGCTTCAATGAGGCCGGGGCAGGAATGCCCCGGAAAACGTCGCGGGGAGCCAGGCCAGCGCCCGTGGCATTGACTCGCTTCAATGAGGCCGGGGCAGGAATGCCCCGGAAAACGAGAGTACACCTACGGCGAACTCAAGGACAACCAGGAGCTTCAATGAGGCCGGGGCAGGAATGCCCCGGAAAACATTTTACGTCCGTTAGGACCAACCCCTTCAACATTGCTTCAATGAGGCCGGGGCAGGAATGCCCCGGAAAACGACGTGGTGATGGTGAATATGGTTCAGCCCGGACCAGCTTCAATGAGGCCGGGGCAGGAATGCCCCGGAAAACAAGATATATTCCGCATCTGACGATGCGGTTAGCTCGCTTCAATGAGGCCGGGGCAGGAATGCCCCGGAAAACTCTAGGCTTGATATTTCCCATGACGTATTAATCCAAGCTTCAATGAGGCCGGGGCAGGAATGCCCCGGAAAACCGAACGCGCCCCGGTCCATGCCGATGCGCAGGCCCTCGCTTCAATGAGGCCGGGGCAGGAATGCCCCGGAAAACAACGCCTCGGCAAGCGCAGGACCTACGACCTGACCGTGCTTCAATGAGGCCGGGGCAGGAATGCCCCGGAAAACCCGAATTCAGAAAAATAACCGCACTTCGATTGACTAGCTTCAATGAGGCCGGGGCAGGAATGCCCCGGAAAACCTACAACGACCTGCCCATCATGGTTGTTGACTCTGAGCTTCAATGAGGCCGGGGCAGGAATGCCCCGGAAAACACGAGCAGGACTTGGCGTCGCGGCTGGCGTTCTTCAGGCTTCAATGAGGCCGGGGCAGGAATGCCCCGGAAAACACGGCGTTGGATTTCGGCTCCTCCTTCGACGCCGGGGCTTCAATGAGGCCGGGGCAGGAATGCCCCGGAAAACCCCTTATGGAAGGAGAGGGGTTCCTGGCAATCACATCGGCTTCAATGAGGCCGGGGCAGGAATGCCCCGGAAAACGCCAAGCGCCCGGAGACGGCCAGTCCGGATTACGTGCTTCAATGAGGCCGGGGCAGGAATGCCCCGGAAAACATCGGCTGGCTGTCATCCAGCGCGGCCCGCCTTGGCGGCTTCAATGAGGCCGGGGCAGGAATGCCCCGGAAAACAAGAATGGAGCCAAAACACTGATAACTGGGTAGCAAGCTTCAATGAGGCCGGGGCAGGAATGCCCCGGAAAACCGGAAAGGACCGGTTCCATGTCTGGCCGGATCAGGGGCTTCAATGAGGCCGGGGCAGGAATGCCCCGGAAAACGTTGAACGACTACGAAAACAATTTGCCCGTGGACAAGCTTCAATGAGGCCGGGGCAGGAATGCCCCGGAAAACGCGAACCTTCTGGGACGCGGACTTGCTCCAGGCCGCAGCTTCAATGAGGCCGGGGCAGGAATGCCCCGGAAAACGTTGTCGAAATGGCTCCAGACCTATATCGCCAGCCACGCTTCAATGAGGCCGGGGCAGGAATGCCCCGGAAAACGAGCCGGATCTTACGCTGACGGAAAATGGAATGCTGGGCTTCAATGAGGCCGGGGCAGGAATGCCCCGGAAAACTTCACCACCACATAATTTAGTTCAGCTTAAAATTCGCTTCAATGAGGCCGGGGCAGGAATGCCCCGGAAAACACCGGGCCGCGCCCGGGGCCACGCCGACGCACACCCAGCTTCAATGAGGCCGGGGCAGGAATGCCCCGGAAAACTTTCATCAGCCGGTCCAGTTCCTCCCAGTCCTTGAGGCTTCAATGAGGCCGGGGCAGGAATGCCCCGGAAAACTTCGGGCTTCTCTCAAATGACCAAACCCTATTTGCCCGGCTTCAATGAGGCCGGGGCAGGAATGCCCCGGAAAACGGTTCGTGTTTCGTGCCAGATTTTACGCGGCTCGTCGAGGTGATTTGCGAGGGGTGGGGGGCTTGAGGTTCGAGTTGACGAATGGCGCATGTCTTTTCGTCTTCATCATCAGTATATCCTCCTCAATTTTCAAAGATTCGCGCCTTGCGAGCGCTCACGGGGTTTTGTACATCACCGAAGCGCTCGCCGTGATGGGGCGGGTTTTCAGACGACCACGGCGTCGTTTCTCACTGGCTCGAAGCTCCCGCCGATGCTTTTGACCTTCACCTGGACGCTTTCCGCCGGGCCAAGGTCCATGATCAACACATGATCCTCGTCCTGCTTGACGATTCGGCTGACCGCGTCCTCCAGGCGCAGCTTGCGCACGGCGTCCAGCCGACACTGGAACACGGAAAGCTGCAGCCACTCCCCGTAACCATGCATGGCCTTGTACAGCTTGCGCCAGCGGCGCTGATCCCGGACGTCGTAGCAGACGATGTACAGCCTTTCCATGTCCGGCCTCCTATCTGGTCATGAAGACCGGATACGTGGGGATTTCATCGCCCAGCCAGCGGACCAGCAACCGGGACTGGACCTCGAACAACTGGCGATAGTTGATCCGGTATTTGAAGATCGGATGGGTGATCTCCTGTTGCAGGCGGCGTTCAAAGGCCTGGATGAACTTCTTGCGTCCGGCGTCCTTCAGATTGCATCCACCGGCGGCGGAGATGAAATCCTCCGGCCGGATTTCGCCGTTGTTGATCACGGTCAAGACCACCGAATCCGCTACCAGGGGCCGGAACGGTTCCATCATGTCCAGGGCCAGGGCCGGTCGTCCGAACCTGGGTTGATGGTAAAATCCCCGATACGGGTCCAGCCCCACGGAAGACAGGGCCATGGTCCATTCCCTGGTGAGCATGGCGTAGGCAAAGGAGAGCAAGGCGTTGACCGGATCCTTGGGCGGTCGGCGGTTGCGGGTGGAGAAATCGAACCCCAGGTCGTCCGATGCTTCGCGCAGCATGTTTTGAAAATTCTGGAAATAGCGGTTCGCCGCGGCTCCTTCCACGCCCAGCAAAACGGCCAGGGACGGAGCCCGTCCGGCGTGACGCATGTCCTCCCGCAGCGCGGTCAGCAGCTCCCTGGGAGCGGATGCGTCGTCGTCCGTACCGCGCCAGTTGCGTCGCAGCAGGGTCCGACTGTTGACGATCTTCCCGGCCACCAGCCGTCTGGCCAGGTCCAGGCAACGCCCATCGTCGAAACTGGCCCGGTACTGATGCGTCCGGGTTTCCACGTTGCGCCGCCCTACGGTCACGGTATGCCCGATGAACCAACCTCCGTAGGAAAGCCAGGTCACTGGAATCTCCCGGCGCAGACATTCGTGCAGGGCCGGGGTGGTCAGGGCCGCCGACCCGAACAAGGCCACCTGGGAAACCTCCGCCAGCCGGGCCTTGGCCACCTGCTCCTTCTCCTGTTCCACCACCAGCACCTCGCCGTCCTTGCGCACATAGGCCCGTTGGGTCTGCACATAGAGCGGCTTGGCCGCGTCCCGGGCCGCGAAAATCGGGCGCGGCTGCACGGGAGTTCGACTCAGGAAGCGGACCTCGTCCGGCAGGCAGATCCCGGCCAGGGAACAGCGAGGGCACTTGGGACTGTCCTCCAAAGGAGCCGGAATGCATCCTGACGCGGCGTTGCGCCGCAGTTCCGTCATCGCGTTCCGGGTTCGCGTCCGCAATTCCTCGTCCAGGGGCACCCGCACCCGTTCCCGCGAGGCCACGAAATAGACGACGCCTTCCGGGCAGGAATAGCCGTGTTCCTCCAGCAGCAGTCCCTGGGCGCAAACCTGGATCTGCTCCGGCTCGTACACCCCGGAGGCGGCCTTGTGCGGCCGCTTGCCCCGCTTGTAGTCCACCGGCGCGACCACCGCGCCCTCGCCTTCCACCAGATCCATCTTGGCGATCAACCCCAACTCATCGGAAGACAGGGTCACGGATCGGGCGTGGATGCGGGTTTCGTCGTCCGCTGCTTGTGACGGCTGCTCCGGCAACTTCCCACCGGGCCGGTCCACCCGGCGATGCTTGATCGCTCCGTCCACGGTGAACTCGTTGTGCTGAAACTCTCCCTGGACCCACATCAGGTAGGCCAGGCGGGGGCAATAGACATGCTCGTTGAGCATGCGCACGGGAATCAGGGGGAGATCGGTCATGTGGATTTCTTCCCGGTGAGACGTTTCCTGCTTTCCGGTTCGGTCAGATAGTTGTCTTCGGTAACCACCCTGGTTCCCGTTTCAATTTCAAGTTTCTCCCTGGCATCCCCGGCGATGCGCCCGCCCTTTCGGGCCGCGCCCTTGTTTTCGACAAAGCCTTGCGCATCCTGTTTGCGGGCGATCTCGGTCGTGGCCGCTTCGCCGAGCATGGAGAAAATCAGTTCCAGATCGGTCATGTGGTCGCGGAGATTCTCGCGCTTCAACCCCTTCAGTTCCTTGTACTCGCCGGGAGTCAGCCCGAAGGCGGCCTTGGAAATTTCAGCGGTGAGGATGGCGTACTCCGGTTCCTCCTCCACCCCGCGACGCTTCCATTCATCCGTCAGCTCCGCCCGCACCGCAATGCCGCGCATTCGCTTCTCGATCCAGGCCTCCGAATACCCTTTGGCCCTATAAAGGGCCTTGGTCCGCTTGGAAGCCAGTTCCGGATCCTCGATCTCCTGGACCCGCTCGTATCCAACCTTGGCCAGCCAGCGCTTGAAGGGTTCGGCCTTGGGCGAGGGAATGGATTGGATGATGCGGAAGATGGTTTCAGTATTGGCGCAGTCGGTTTTCCTCAACTTGCCGTCCGGCGCCGTCAGCTTCAACCCGTGACAAAATGTCACGACTTCACTGCCTTCTTCATTCAGCCTTTGTTTGAGTTTACGCCAATAAGCCCCGGCATCCGCGCTTTCGGTCAAAACTCCGCAAACATCTACAATTGAAAACCACCATTCGTCGTTGTGCAGGATTCGTCTAATTTCCCTTTTCTTGAAAACCGCCAGTTTTGTTTCCATAGGCTCACCTTGAAATGGCTGGATTGACCACAAACAGCCCTCCACCCAAATTGCAATTTTTTCCAAGTAATAATGGCCCGTGTATGCCAACCGAAAAAAACAGATTCAGGTGTGCGCAAAGACCGCCTTTCGGCCCTTTGCTTATCTTGGTCGCTTCGACACTTTGCGGTTTGGGCAGGCCACGACGATGAAGATCGGATACAATATCTTCAATAATCGCCTGTTCCGATGTCATGCGTTTAGCGTGTCGACACGGACGATACGCTGTCAGGGTGGACCAACATGTCGCGAGGGCAAACACGGGGTCTGTTGCGGTGTCAATGATCGTCGGTCGCAGTTTGAGCAAACCTGAGGGACCGGCACGTAATTCGTTTAACCCTGCAAGGGCCGCGTCGAGCAACCTTAAATGATCGCGTTCATGAGAGTGCGGTATCCGCCCTTCCATGCGGTGCGGCGCAATGACGAGAAGACGTTGTCTTGGCTGGTCAAAGGCAAAGGCCAAGTGCGCTTTGCCGCCTCGCCGGGCAGGTGAACCATCGGATTCATGTCCGCAGAAGAACAGCGGCAAGGGCTTACGGAGCCCAAGCTTTGACTGGACAAGGGACATCACTGCCCGGCGCAGAGCGCTGGCGATCTGAAAGTATTCAGCTTGGGGCGATAGCCCTTCGACAATAGAAAAGGCATGAATATCTTGGGGCGACTTGACCGGCTGGAAAAGTCCCAATCCGAGGTAACGTCCGTCACCAACAAGCATGGGACCGGACATCGGCTGTTCGTAAGAAAGCTCTACATGCCAGAGTCTGTTTGATCCAAAACGAGTACCTGGAGCAAAGTTCTCCGCAAGCGAGCCTTTGGCTTCGAACGGTTCACGCTGGACCCGTATGGCCGTGGGCATGGAAGGCAACCCCGCATGACGAAGTGCCTGGGAAAAGGCCAGAACTGCCTGCTGTTCGTTTTCCGCCCGTTCGGAACCCGTGCTACGCCCATGTGATCGGACAGTCGGCAAAGCAACGGGCGTTACTGTTCGCCATTTCCGATACGAATGGCGATCCGGCTCGCCGATCCCGTAATGAGCGAGCATTGTATCGTCCTCGGCAGGCACCAGCATCCACGGTACCTCGCCTGTTTCCAGGTCATGCGGTCCAAATCCTGAAAACGCCCAATTCACATCGTCGGTTTCCAATGGGCAATCCGGGGGGATTTCAACCAACAGGCGGCGAATGCCTCGATCCGCATGGGTATGGCCGATGGACGGCAGGGGGATGATTCGAAGCCTGCCTGCCTTGTCCGAGTCAGTTGCGTCACGGCAAAGTCCGAAGACCCGGAGGATCGTGACCGCCTTGCTCGGCAGGGCGGTCTTCAACTTGTCAGCGGTGCCGTTGCGTATCAGCTCAACATATCTCACGGCCTCGGTCAGCGGCCAGGATATGAAAGATGCCTGTTTCGTCGTAGTTCGTGCTTCATACAACAATCTTGCAGGTGGGCACTGGTAGGGTACTTGGCGAAACCGGGGCTTGGGTGGTTGGGAAAATGTGTATTCAACCTTGGTTTTCAAAGAGCCTTGCTTAGTCGGAGGCAGAACGACCAAAGCAGTGAAACGAGAACAGCTTTTTTGGTGTCGTTCGATCAGGCTGACGAGGGAAGCCTTTTGCGGAGCAGCGAGTCGTATGCCTCGCCCCTGAAGAGCGGGTCGGTAGATGAATCCGGGATGAGATGAGAGACGAGTTTCAACGACTTCCTGATCAAGCACCTCGGCAACCGCCCAGGCCATATCCACTCCCCGGCCCAACTGGTAAAGATGGTCGGCCATGCTTCGGATACTCTCGGCTTGTCCTGTGTCTTCCGAAAAGCGCCACGCATAAAGCAAGGGAATGTCGCGATCAAAGATCAACGGGTGAAAGCGTTTTGTCGCCGAGCGGACCTCGGCAATACGAGAGGGGTCGCCCTGTACCGTATCCAGGTCATTGTTCGGCATGTAGGTGTGATAGGATTGCCCTTTGCGAACTGAGGGCGCGGCGATGACTGGTGGTTCAAGTCCTTCCAGCCATGCCAAGGCAGCCTGATCATCAGGAGAAAGGCTGGACCCTTTGGCAGCACTGGCGACAAGTGCCTGGAACAACCTAGCCGGGGAAGGCGGCCATTCAGGACGACCGTCAGTATCCAATCCGTGAAATCGGCCGGTATGAAAGCGTACAGAAATAAGGAGGCTGTACATGGCCGACCTCATGCGGTCTTGCTCTTTTTATCAGCCTTCTTTGCGTCTTCTTTAGCGCGATCTCGATCAAACATGACTTTGTAGCTGGGGCCTACGCCGAAATTCTTCGATGCAACCTCCGCAAACTTCAGGGCAATATCCTTGTTCAGGTCAACAGGCTTCCGTTCTCCGGTCCGCTCAACAACCATCCATTGGGCTGGGGAGTTTACGTCTGGAACCAGGAGGCATCCTTGACGCAGAAAAGGATCAAGTGGTGCAGTCGCGGCGACAAGGGCAAGGCCGAGGATATAGGAGCGCAGTTTCTCAGCGTCAGCGCCAACAAGTCGGCGCAAAGCGACGAGGTTGACGGTCACGTCACGCTCGATCGGCCCATTTGCAATCACCCCGCCGTGCGCTTTCCCAGCGGGAACATGCACAAACCCGCGCTTGGCAAGAGGACTTTTAGGGTCGCCCTCCTGCTTGGCCTTTTCTTCTTCACCGAACACATCCAAAACCGAGTAATCGAGGGGGGGATTATACTGTGCCGAACGATGCAATTCTGTAACATCCCAGGCACGAATGTTTGACTGTAGAATACGGGGCACTTTTGCCTGTGTATCTCGAGAATCCCAGACACCAAAGACAAGAGATGTAGGCGCAATTTTTGCGATTCCCGTGAAGTCGTTGTGATCAAGAAGCTGCCTAAAGGCATGCTGGGCAGCTTCGCGCAGGTCAAATTCATCATTTCGGTCATCGGTAGCTGTACCACCGACGCAACGAATGAGCGCATCACCCAGGCGATGACCCACTTCAAAAATCGAAACAGTTTTATGACTCGCATATTCAATGTCTATTTGGGGGACAAGGGAAGCGAACGGATTATTTTCAGCAGAATTGCCGTCTTTATCCCTTTTGAATATCGGTTCAATACGGTTTGCTTGAGA
Source organism: Desulfonatronum thiodismutans (assembly GCF_000717475.1). Classification (NCBI taxonomy): domain Bacteria; kingdom Pseudomonadati; phylum Thermodesulfobacteriota; class Desulfovibrionia; order Desulfovibrionales; family Desulfonatronaceae; genus Desulfonatronum; species Desulfonatronum thiodismutans. The sequence continues at coordinate 4,690 of NZ_JPIK01000028.1, read as the reverse complement.
ACCGACACTGTCAATCGTAACGACTTTTGTCCCATCAGCAATTTGATCGATGTTGTATCCAATATCCGCATAGGTTGGAGGAAAAACTACTGAACGTTCACCCTCCACGGAGATGAGTTTTTGTTTCAGATGTAAGGCAACAGGTCCGTCCTTTTCGTTAGCCCAAGAAGCAAGGACGTCGTTTGACAATTTTTCTGTAGTACTCATGATCATGACTCCTCATAGGTTTCAATTATGCATCTGGCCTGATTAATCTGTCCTGGCCATCCAAGGCGCATTCGAAAACAACGTTTTTCAAATGGAAGATTTGCTCCGCCAAGTCCAGCACGTAGAAAAATCTTGTCGAAAAAAATACTATCTGAAAAAATACCTAAGGCAGAATACCTGTAATTTAGCTTATCAATTCTTTCTGGACGCGAATTTGTTAGACCGATAGAAGCAAGTATCTCTACTATTGGATATCCAATCATTGTCATGTTGTTATGTGAGTTTGGAGAGAATCCGCAATCGAGAGGTATATAGTCTCTCCGCCAGTCAAATCGAAAGCTGCTACTCTGTTTTGTGGTAAATATAAATGGATTTCTTGATATTTCGTCAAAATCACCATTCAAGGATTGAATAGCATCATTCAGAAGAGCAACGCCAGGATATCCACCTGAACCAGCCCAAAATTTTACTGAATCACGTGTCGTTGAGTCGCCCCAATGGTCAATAATCAACATTCTTCCATTCTCATCTTGTAATACTGCGGGTAATGTTGCAGGGCTATTTGGCTTGTTATATGAAAAATGATAATTATAATCTTGTATAATTGATGGAATATTCCATTTTTCTGTTCGTAGCTCTGAACATTTTGGAGTAATGCTGCTCACCTTGGCATTAGCTAGAAAAAGAATGGTTGTCCTAAAAGGGTTTTCAGCATCCGCAGTACGAAGACGGAACCGCACATTACTTTCATCGCTCCAGTCAAATCCACCTTCAGCGTCGCCCAGCAGAATGTTCGCTGCTTCGAGAAAGCCAAGGCAAGCAAAGACTTGGCCTGGGTTGAACAGATCGACGGGAATATCAGCTTCAGCCATTGTTTGCCTCCAAATTGTCGTTTCTTCTGGATGCCTGTTGGTCCGCGGCTCGGAGTAGTGACTCCCACCAAGCCAGCCCCCACGGCCCCCACTGTTTCTGAAGACGTGCAAATCGAATGGCAGTCTCTCTCGCCCTATCTATGAGCTGGGAAGGCGGAGCGTCCTCACATCCTTCGGTGGGAACCACCGGGCGGGCATGACCATGATGCGAAACGATCAGGTGCAGGACCAAATCGCGCAAATGATCAGGCAATAGATGGACATCACGGTTGTTCAGAGTACGGTGCAATGTGCCAAATTCGTGGCGGTAACCGCCAAGGCGGGCAGGGAAGACCGGTCCTTTGGTTTTCGCGTAGATTCCGTCATTCGGCGCATTGAAAGCGCACTGCCAGCGGTTTGCCCGCTTGCCCTCGTCGTGCAGCTTAGCGGCCAGGGCAAGAACTTCGGCATATTCATCAGGGAGGCCCAAAGCTTTGGCCAAGTGTCTCGCCTGTGCTTCGGCCCAGGCAAGGTGTTCTTCCAGCAACTGGGGGCGACTGGCCGTGGCCCGGCTTTCCTCGGTCGTGACTGTGATCACTTCAAGTCGTTCTTCATCAATACCCTCGGGAGAACGCTTGGTAACGAAGGCAAAGGATATTTTATCACCAGCCTGTTGAGCATCCGCCTCGGCGTTGCTGGTCACCCGAAACGGTATCTCCCGCCACGCGCCAACATCGCCAATTTCCGTGACAGCATCGCTGATTTTTGGATCAAGAAGGCCGTTGCGCAACCCGCCGAGCCGTGCGTCAAGTACCAGCGTCGCGCTGGCAAGCAACCTGTTGAATTGATCTTTCCTCGCTTTATCGGCTTCCAGAAGTTCTTTCAGGGAAAAACTGGCTTTTAAATCACCGCTTGGCGTCAAGGCGAAAGCCACGATGCCATTTTTAGACAGTCGATTGGTTTGGTCTGCCGTTGCCGCACATTTCGTGACCCACTCCACAACTTTCCAGGTTTCAGCTTCCAGCTTCTCACTGAGATGCGGCGGAGCGGCTTCGAAGTAGCCTTCCACATCCTCCCTTGTTGCAGGCTGACCTTTGGTACGTACGGGGAGATATGCACGCCAGACAACGGCTGTTTGCGGCTTTTCATCAACCCAACCGCGCAGCCAGGGCCCGATTTCAGGCCTGCCCGTATGTTTCTCCAGGGAGGTCATGGACCAGGCATCGACAAGCGCTCTGGTCAGAGCTGGGTAAAGCGGAGGCGGGGTGGTGGCGGATTCGATCAAGTCAAGCAACTTGGTATCCATGGCAGCTCGATGTTTCAATTCCAGCAAGGCCCATGGGCTGACGTCTATTCCATCGTCGTCATTCTCCAGTTCCTCGAAAAGGTCGCAACAACGCCAAGCAATCATTGCCGTTGTCTCGGCCTGCTCTGCTTCTCCCGCCTTTTTCGGTTTCGGCTCGCCTTCGTGGACGACGATGATCCTCGCATTCCCCAGGCCTCTGCGGTTGACTCGGCCAAAACGCTGAACCATCCGTTCCCATGGTACCAGATCGCAAACCATGTGATCCGCGTCCAGATCAATGCCCACTTCGCCAGCGGACGTGGCAACGAGAAACGCGGGTTTCTCGAGTTGCACAGTGCTTCCCGCGAGGAAGCCAAGTTGTTCAAGTTGCCGGGCCGCGTCGGACCTCTCCCGGACTCGACGCCCGCCGACAAGTAGCTGGATGTTATCGTATGGGATGCCCTTGCCTCTCTTCAAAAGGTCTGCATGGACCTTTTCCGCCACTTTGCGCTCGTTGCAATAGATGATAATTCGGACAGGCTCCGTGCCTTGTCCGGACAGGTTCCATGCCTCTTCAACCAGCTTGTTTTCCAGTTTTTTTTCTCCCGCCGGAACAAGGGTCAATTTTTTCTTGGCTCGGAGTCGCTTGGTGACGATTTCGTCGTTCAGATCGTCCTTGTTCTTGTTCAGGCTGAAAACAACGCCTTGCCGCGCCCGGCCAGTGGCCGACAGAGAAAGAAGCCTGAACCGGGGCAATATCTCACGATCCACCTCGCCGCGCGGACCATACAGAGCCGTCTCTGTTTCAATGGCTTCCATCAGTCGTTCAAAAGGCGGAACAAGATGCGACTCGTCAAGGACGATCAACGAGTCGATCCCCAGCAAGCCGGCATGATAAGGGCGCATTTTCCGCGATACGCCATACCCGGAAAAAAGGAGCCGTGATCCGATCATGTCCACGGTACCAACGATAATGGCTGAAGCTGACGGGTCGTCCAGCCACTCCCGGTTATCAACGTGCTGGCCGCGCAAGGTGCTCACTCGCAATGCCGTGTCGCCGTATGCCGCCTTGATCTTTTCAGCCTCCGTGGTGGCTTGATCCACCACGGCTCTGCGATCGACAACATATATCAGACGTCTCGGCAGACTGGCACCGGAGTCCAACGCCAGCTTCCAGATGGCCATGACGGATGTCTTCCCCAGTCCCGTAGGTAAATCAACGGCTGCTGGGACAATTCCTCTTGAAAAGCAGTCCGTGAATAATCGGGTTTGCCACTTCAGTGGGGAAAAACCGGTCAGTCGAGAGAATCCTGCGGCAAAGTCCATTTACCCTCCGTAATTGTTTTCAGAAGGCCGCCAACACTGTGCATGTACCATACATTCACCGTGGTCCTCTGACTATTGAATAGTCTGAGGTAATACAACTTGAAATAATTGAAGCGGAATGTGTCAATGAAAGTGAGACAGCCAGGTCCATAAAATTAGTGTAGCGTTTTCATCATGGTTGGAGGGTTGATCCAGACCGCTTCTTGGGGCCGGAGGATTTTGGGCAGTTCAGGGTGACGGCCATTCCATCTGATGGGATTAGCAAGGAAAGCTTGTGTCATGGCGTTTGACCGGGTTTCCAGGATTTGTGGGACGATGCCGTGATGAACCTGCTCGGGCGTCATGAATCCGATACCGCTGTGCCGATGCTCCTCGTTATACCAAGGGAAAAAGGTTCTGCCGTAGGCCAAAGCGTCTTCTTGTGAACCAAAGTTTCCAGGGAAACAGGAATGATATTTCAAGGTTTTGAACTGAGATTCCGAGAATGGGTTGTCATTGCTCGTATAAGGCCTGCTATGGGTTTTCGTGATGCCCAGGTCAGCCAAGAGTTGGGCAACGGTTTTTGAGCGCATGCTGGGGCCGCGATCGGCATGGATGGTCAACTGACCTTGGGCGATATTCTGCTTTTCGCAGGATTCCTCGATCAAGCGCTTGGCCAGGCTTTGTGATTCTCGAGAGGCAATCATCCACCCGGTAACGTACCGGCTGTAGATGTCCATGATCACGTAGAGGTAGAAATAGTTCCATTTTCGTGGCCCCTTGAGTTTGGTGATATCCCAGGACCAAACTTGATTGGGAGCCGTGGCCAGTAATTCGGGTTTTTCATAATGGGTCCTGGCTGTTTGTCGCCTACGGCCCTGGTTCTCACCTTCTTGCCGGAGAAGCCTATACATGGTGCTGATGGAACAGAGCATCCGACCTTCATCCAAAAGAGAGGCATAGATTTCATACGGCGTACTGTCCTGAAAACGCTGGCTGTGTAAGATCTCAAGGACTGTGACGCGCTCATCCGCGGACAATG
>NZ_JPIK01000027.1 GCF_000717475.1 Desulfonatronum thiodismutans | reverse complement strand
AAACCCTCTCTGCGCAGCAAGACCCCGATCTGCCCCTGCTCGGTACAGGCATCGGCTTCTTGGAGGATGCGAAGTTTATAGGCGGCAGTATGCTTTCTTCGTTTGACGACCTCGGAAACTTCCGGGTCTGTGGGTTGTTGGTTCATGCCGGGGATGGGGGAGACTCCCTTCCCGAAACGATGGCTGGTGCTAACTTCATGCTTGAGACTCCTAACCGCCCTACATTAATTTCTCAACAGGCGGCTGTCTCACCTTCAATGACACAGAGGGAAGAATCATTTGCAAACATTTGATAATGCGTGCTCTCCCCCTATTTTGCTGTTCAGGACCGAGGAAAGCATGGCTACGTCCTGTTCGGTGAAGGCCATGGGGAGGTAGCGCGTACCGCCCCAACTTGAGGTCACAATTTGTGACCTCAAGATTTCCTGCTCGTCTTTCGTCATCTCAAACATGAAGTCGTTCGGAAAGCGCTCGATGTTTCTGCGCACGGCCTGTTTCAAGGCTTTCGTCTCCACCCCGTACAATTCCGCCAAGTCCCGATCCAGCATAACCTTCGCGCCGCGCAGCAAAAGAATCTTGCCGGTGATGGATTCCAGGGGAACAAGGTCCGTCATGTTTTTCCTCCCTGAGGACATTTGAAGTTGCGATCCGGAGTGACCGTTTCGAAGAGAGTGATGCCTTTCCGCCCGCCCCCGTTCGTTTGGGAGCGACATGGCCTTGTTCCCTGATTGGTCCGGAAAAATCAAATCGTCTCGGCGGTCTGTGTTGATTGCCGGACGGTCGGATCATGGACGTGATCCATATCTACCACGGCCCAGGCTCAAAACCTGACCCAGTTAAAAATATTGTTTCGCCGCGGCCATGATCCGTTCCCGCACGGCCAGGCGCAGTTCCTCCGGGGCCAGGACCTCCACGTCCGGGCCGTACTTGAGGATTTCCATGACCAGTTCGCGCTGGTCCCCGTAGGGCACGCGCAGTTCGTAGGCATTGTCGCGCCATGCGCCGACCTGGTCCGGGTGCCAGACCTCGCTTGCCACCCAGCGGGCCGCCTGGCCGGTGAAGCGCAGGACCGCGGCGTGTTCGGGGTTGCGCAGGAAAATGCCGAAGGAGTCGTGCATCAGGGCGTCCAGGGCCGTGTTGTCGGGCATGTCGGCCTGTTCGGGCAGGACCTGGGCTTCGACGATTCGGTCCAGGGCAAAGGTGCGGCGGGCGTCGGCCTGGTCGCAGTGGGCGAGCAGGTACCAGGCGTCCCGGTAGCGGAGCAGGCGGAAGGGGTGGATGGTTCTCGGGCTTGGGGTCTGTTTGTCCGGTCCGTGATAGAGCAGCCGGATCTTGCGGGAGCCCAGCAGACCTGCGGCCAGGGCCTCGAAGACCGGCGGATGGACCGGACGGGGGCGCATGGGGTGGAGCAGGACGCGGCGGATCAGGTCGTCCACGTTGAGCCCCATGTCCTGCACGGCCAGGCGCAGGCGCTTCAGGAGATCTTGCAACGGCCGCTGGAGCAGGCCGGGTTGGGTGGATTCCAGGAATTGGATGGCCGCGAGCACGGCGTAGAGTTCGGATTCGTTGAACCAGAATCCGGGCAGTTCGAAGGTTCCGGCCCGCTTGTCGTAAGCGTATCCGCCGGCGTCGCGGTCAAAGACGATGGGCGCGCCCAGCAGGTCGCGCATCTCGGCGATGATCCGTTTGACCGTGGCCTGGGAGCACTCCAGTTCGTCCTGGATGCGGGCGCGGGAAACGGGGAGATTGTGGGTCTGAAAGAGCCGATGCAGGGCGTAGATGCGTTGGGCGCGGTTCATTCCTCTCTCCGGTGAAAGACGGGTTGGTGGCTTGGCGCGCCGCGATCCTTGGTCCGGCGCGGGTCAGTGGTCGTGGGGCAGGGCGTGGGGGATCAGGGAGTGGGGTTTTTCCTGGCCGTGGGCGGTCATCAGGTCTTCGTCGGCCATGATGGTTTTGGCCGGTCCGTGGGCCACGATCCGGCCCTGGTCCAGGAGCACGACCCGGGTGCAGACTTCCAGGGTCAGTTCCAGGTCGTGGGAGGCTATGAGCAGGGTCTGGTCGGATTGCTTGAGCAGACCGATCAGGCGGCGACGGGCCCGGATGTCCAGGCCGGCGCTGGGTTCGTCGTAGATGATCACCCTGGGATGCATGGCCAGGGCGCCGGCTATGGCCACGATCCGCTTTTCGCCTTCGGAAAGGTGGTGGACCGGACGTTGGGCCAGGTCCTGGGCGCCTACGGTGACCAGGGCGGTGTGGACCCGCTCGGTCACCTGTTCTTCGGACAAACCCATGTTGCGCGGCCCGAAGGCCACGTCCTCCCAGACGGAAGGACAGAAAAGCTGATCGTCGGATTTCTGGAAGACCAGGGTCACCTCGGGGTTGAAGCCGCCGCTGACCACCTTTTTGCCGTGGACCTGGATTTCGCCGGAGGTGGGCTTGAGGATGCCGCTGATGAGCAGGAACAGGGTGGTTTTGCCCGCGCCGTTGGGACCGATCAGGCCGACGCGTTCGCCGGGGGCGATGCGCAGATTGAGGTGGTCGAGCACATGCGGCTTGTCCGGATAGGAGAAGCACAGGTCGTTCAGGGCGATGGCGGGGGGCGTGGTTTGGGGCACGGGGGGTGGAATTAGAGGGTTTCCATCCGGAAACTCATTTGTTTCCGGATGCTGAAACTGCCGGTTTTCATTTCGGAAGCGAGCAATTTTTTCTTTTGGCAAGGAAGTCAAGCAATTATAAGGAGGTGTATATCAATACGTTGACGAAATAATTGTACGACTGACGCAGCCAAAAGGAAAAAGGGCCGTTTCCGGATGAAAACTAGAGGGTCAGTTCAAGCCAGATTAGGATTCCGGCCGCGGCGCAGACCGCGGCCAGGGCCAGGAGGTCGACCCGGGTCGCCGTGAATTCGTCCGGGCGGACCGGGGCATGGCCGTACCCCCGCAGGCGCATGGCGTTGTACACGCCCTGGGAACGTTCATATCCGCGCAGGATCAGGCTGCCCGTCAACCAGGCCAAGGTGCGCAGGTTGCGCCAGGGCCGTCTTTGCTCCACATGGCCGCGCAGGCGCATGGAAATCCGCATTCGGCGCAGATCCGCGGAGAGCACCTCCAGATAGCGGACCACCAGCAAGGCCATGTCGGCCATGACGTAGGGCAATCCCAGGGCCTGCATGGCCTTGACGGTCCGCAGCAGGGGCGTGGTGCCCAGCAAGACCGCCGCCAGGGTGACGATGCAGAAAAAGCGGGTGGCCACGAGCAACGCGGCCTGGAGCCCTTCCCTGGTGACGGTCAGGCCGCCCCATTCCACGAGGGGGGTGAATCCGCTGATGAGCGGGAGCAGGATGATCAGACACAGAATGACCAGCGAAGGGTAGCGGAGCCGCCGGAGCAAGAGGTCGAGGGGATAGCGGGACACGGCGACCACGGTCAGGGTCAGGGCGATCATCACCGGCAGGACGCGGAGATTGGAGACGAAGGAAAAGGTGAAGGCCAGCAGGAGCAGGCCGATCAGCTTCAGTCGGGGATCCCAGCGATGCACGAAGGGGGAATCCGGCGAGACGGAGATGGAGGGAGCGATCATACGCCGTCCAGAATCACCGGGTGGACCCGCAGCAGGAACCCGGCCAGGAGGCCGGTGAGCAGGCCTTCCAGGACGGCCAGGGGAACGTGGGCCAGGCCCAGGGCCAGAATGGCCGAGCGTTCGGCCGCGGCGCTGAGATGGGCCGGGAGGCTGGTGAGCAGGATCAGGGCGAACAGCGGCACGGAGAACGCGATGCCCGTAAAGCCCGCCAAAAAGCCGAACACGGTGGTCCGTCTGGGAGACGGCGGGTCGGCGACGCCGCGCGAGCGGCAATGAAACACGCCCGCCGCGGCCAGGGCCGGCAGGCCGAGGATCACGCCGTTGACCCCCAGGGTGGTCAACCCGCCGTGCCCGAACATCACGGCCTGGAGGAACAATCCGATCAGGATGGCCGGAAAGGCGAACACCCCCAGCAGCGCGCCCAGCAGCCCGTTGAGCACCAGATGGACGCTGGCCGGGGGGATGGGGATATGGATCAGGGAGGCCGTGAAAAACGCGGCCGTGAGCAGGGCGGCCTTGGGAATGTCGGCCCGGGGATTCTCGCGTTTGTTGATGGCCCGGATGCACAGCCAGCAGATGGTCATGGACGCGGCGTAACCGCCGAGGGTGACGGGCAGGGGCAGGATTCCGTCGGGGATGTGCATACGCGGGGTCCTTTTGGGATCGTGAAACAAAACCTCAATGAAAGAGGTGCCTACCAATTCTGAAATGTTTGTGTCAAGGGCGCTGAATATGCTACTTGTTAAAAAAAATGATACGAATGTGCCGTCCTTCGCCGTGCTTCGAGTGTTTTGACATTCCGTTTGAATCGGTTAAACAAGGAATAGTTGCCGCAGACTGCACCGAGCAGGAGGCTTATTTTCACCTTCCAGCCCAGGAGGCCTGCATATGACCCAGCCCAAGAACGTCACCGACATCGCCGAGTTGTCCGGACTGTCCCCGGAAGAACGGGAACGCCTGCATCCGGTCATGGACAGGTTCGATTTCCTGTCCAACGAATATTATCTTTCCCTCATCGACTGGTCCGACCCGGATGACCCGATCCGCAAGGTCATCGTGCCCTGCGTTGAGGAAATGGAGGAATGGGGACACTTGGACCCGTCCAACGAGAGCAAGTACTCCGTGATGCAGGGCGTGCAGCACAAGTACGAGAGCACGGCGGTGTTTCTGGCCAGCGACGCCTGCGGCGGATACTGCCGGTTCTGTTTCCGCAAACGGCTGTTCATCCATCCGGAGCAGCGCGAATTCCTGACGGACGTGGACGCGGCCCTGGACTACGTGCGCGGCCGTCCGGAAATCAACAATGTCCTGATTACCGGCGGGGACGGCCTGATGCTGCCCACGGCGCGGCTGGAACGGATTGTCTCCGGACTGCGCGGGATCGACCACGTCCGGATCATCCGCGTGGGTACCAAGCTGATGGCCTACAATCCGTATCGGGTGCTCCATGATCCGGAACTGATCCGGCTCGTGGAGCGGTACAGCCTGCCGGATCGGAGGATGTACTTCATGCTCCATTTCAATCATCCCCGGGAGATCACCGAGCAAAGCATCGCCGCCTGCGACATGCTGCTGAAGGCCGGAGCCGTGCTCTGCAACCAGACCCCCATGCTGCGCGGGGTGAACGACACGCCCGAGGTGTTGGGCGAGCTGTTCAACAAGCTGTCCTTCATCGGCGTGCCGCCCTACTACGTGTTCCTGTGTCGACCCACGGTGGGCAACCTGCCCTTTGCCGTGCCCGTGGAACAGGCGCACAACATCTTCCTGGGGGCCAAAAGCATGTGCTCGGGGCTGGCCAAGCGGGCCAGGCTGACCATGTCCCACGCCACGGGCAAGATCGAAGTTCTGGCCTCCACCACGGACCACATGGTCTTTCGGTACCACCGGGCCGCGACTCCGGAACAGAGCGCGGAAGTGGTCATCTGCAAAAAGAACCCCGAAGCCTACTGGTTCGACGATTATCAGGAGATCATGGAGGTGGTCAGTTTGGGGGACGCTTAATTTTCGTCCGTAATGCGCAGGGGCGCGGCGCGCCGTGCCCCTGGGTACCAGCGGTCCGGGATGTCGCGATTTTTGGGGCCTCGCAACTCCTTCGCCGGTCTCGTAGCATCGAACCATTGCCTGAATAAACAAGGTTTCGAGCTTCAGGCGTTCGGCAATGGTTCGATGAACGATCCCTGGCTCAGTCAAACAGGCGATGCCCCAAAAATCGCGACATCCCGGACCCATTCAGGCTTGAAACGCGGATGTGCTGAGCCGTTGGACAGAGCATGGAAAAAGCCGGGGCGCTTCGATNNATCGAAGCGCCCCGGCTTTTTTGGGAGGTGCGCGGGAGAGGATCAGAGAAAATAATCGAAGTCGTGTTCGCGTTTCATGGTGCGTTTCAGGGTCAGGATGCGGGCCGGGAGGGTGTGCGGGTTGAGTTCCAGGGTGGGGTACCGGTTATGCCAGATGAAGCGTTCGCCGCTGAGTTCGTCCTGGAGCAGGAAGGGACGGCCTTCGGTCAGGCCCAGCTCTTCCAGGGGCAGGTCCAATTGGCCGGTCTGGGGTTGGAACGGGTCCAGGACCACCGCGATGAGCAGGGTGTCCGTTTCGTCGGCCGTGGATTTGAGGTAGCAGATGATGTTTTCGTTGTTCACCGGGACGAAGCGCAGATTGTCCATGTGGCGCAGGGCCGGGTGGTCGCGGCGGATCCGGTTGACCCGGGCGATCAGTTCCTTCAGGTTGCCCGGCTGGTCCCAGTTCCAGCGGCGGCACTCGAATTTTTCCGAATCCAGGTACTCCTCCCTGCCGGGCAGGGCCTCGGCCACGCACAGCTCGAAGGCCGGGCCGTAGATTCCGTAGCTGCTGGAGAGGGTCGCGGCCAGGATCAGGCGGATCATGAAGGCCGGTCGTCCGCCGTACTGGAGGTATTCCGGAAGAATGTCCGGAGTGTTGGGCCAGAAATTGGGGCGGAAGCAGTCCCGCAGTTCGGTGCGGGTCAGTTCGGTCATGTATTCGGTCAGTTCGGCCTTGGTGTTGCGCCAGGTGAAGTAGGTGTAGGACTGGGAAAAGCCCAGCTTGCCCAGTCTGGCCATGATCTTTGGCCGGGTGAAGGCCTCGGCCAGGAAGATTACGTCCGGATGGTCGGCGCGGATGGTCGTGATCAGCCAGTGCCAGAAGGCGAAGGGCTTGGTATGCGGGTTGTCCACCCTGAAGATCAGGACCCCCTTGGCGATCCAGAACCGGACCACGTCCGCCAGTTCCCGCCACAGGGCCTCCCAGTCCGTTGATTCGAAGTGAAAGGGCAGCACGTCCTGGTACTTCTTGGGAGGGTTCTCCGCGTACTGCACCGTGCCGTCGGGCCGCCACAGGAACCAGTCCGGATGCTCCCGGACATACGGATGGTCCGGGGCGCACTGAAAGGCCAGGTCCAGGGCGATTTCCAGACCGTGGGCCCGGGCCTGGGCCGTGAGTTCCGCGAAGTCGTCCCAGGAGCCCAGTTCCGGGTGCAGGGCCGTGTGCCCGCCTTCCTCGGCGCCGATGGCCCAGGGGGAGCCGGGTTCGCCGGGCTTGGCCGCCACCGCGTTGTTCTTGCCCTTGCGGTTGGCCCGGCCGATGGGATGAATCGGCGGAAAATAGAGCACGTCGAAGCCCATCCGGGAAATCTCGGGCAGCAGACGGATCACGTCGCGCAGGGTTCCGTGGCTTCCCGGCCGCGGAGAGCAGGAGCGGGGGAAGAGTTCGTACCAGGTGCTGTACAAGGCCCGCTCCCGTTCCACGTGCAGAGTGAGAATCCGCGGATAGCGGGTGACCAACTCCTGGTCCGGACAGGCGTGGACGGCTTGGAGCACGGCCTCCCGGTCCAGGACGTTCAGGGCCTCCAAGGGATCGGAAATCTGTTCCAGTTCAGCGGCGGTTCGCAGGAGCAGGGCTTCCTGGTCGGGGTGGTTCGTCTCCTTGGCTCGGGCCGCCTCGGTGCGCAGGAGGAGGGCCGCGGAGAGCAGGTCCACGGATATCTCCTGACCCGCATCCAGTTTTCTGTGCATGCCGTGCAACAGGGTGCCGTAGTGGTCAATCCAGGCTTCCAGGGTGTATTCGTATTCTCCCGTGCGCTCCGGAACGACCCGGGCCTCCCAGAGGTCGTTGGGCCGGGGCCGCATGGGGTGGATGGTCCATTGGTCGGCCAGTTCCGCCTGATCCGAGCCGCGGGACCGGAACAGAAGGCGGGCCTGGATCTGGTCGTGGCCGTCGGTGAAGATGTCGGCCCGGACCGTGAACTCTTCGCCGCTGACTCTTTTGGCGGCAAATTGTCCGTCTTCAATCTCCGGACGGACCTGCTCGATGATCACGCGACGACGTCCGTTGGATGGATGCATGGCGACTCCTGGAGTTGGTCTGATTGTTCAAGGAAACGTGATCCGCTCCCACGTGGCGTCGGTCAGATCGACGATGTGCAGGCAGCCGTGAAACAGAGGGCGATGACCGCAGGCCAGGGCCACGGCTTCCCGGCATTGCAGGGAGGCGATCAGCCAGACGCAGGGGGCCAGGGTGCCCAGGGGAACTTCCGCGCCTTCGGTTTGGTCGCTTTGGCCCAGCACGCCCTGGAAAATGCCCGGGTCCGGATCTCCCGGAAGCTGGGTGGTGATGAAGCCGGTCCAGCCGGCCACCGCCGCGCTGATCACGGGCAGGCCGGCCTCAGCCGCGGCCTTGCGCAGGGCCAGCTTGGTGGGCAGGTCCCCCAAGGCGTCCAGAATGAAGTCCGCGCCCTGGATGAAGTCGGGCATGTCCTTGAGGGTGATGAGGGCCTGCCGGGTGCTGAGGTCCACTTCCGAGTTCACGGCCTGGATTCGCTCCAAGGCCGCTTCGGCCTTGGGCCGTCCGATGGTCGACTCCAGGCAGAACAACTGGCGGTTGAGGTTGCTGGCCTCGAACACGTCCCCGTCCGCGGCCCGGATCCATCCCCGGCCTTTATGGCCGAAGCCCATCCGGACCAGCATCTCCAGCAGGGTTCCTCCCAGGCCGCCGAGACCAAGCTGGCAGATTTTGGCCGCGTGCAGACGTTGCTGATCCGCCTCGGAAAGGGTGGAGAAGTTTCGGACATAGCGCTGGGCAAGGGATGCGGGCATGGGCTCAACCACCTCCAACCGCCGGAAAGAGACCGACCCGGTCGCCCTCCTGCAGTTCGTATTCCGGCCCGACGATCACGCCGTTGGCGAAGGAAATCTTGACCTCTCCCTCGGGGATGCCCAGAAAGACGATCAGGTCCCGGAGCATGGGCTTTGGTCCAAGATGGTATTCGTTCTCCTTGGGCTGAAACCTGGCCAGGGTTGCGTAGCATTTGACTTCGAGCAGCATGGGAGATCCTTGGTTGATGATGAACGATGACCCGTTGAAGCGGGGAGGGAGGCGTGCCGGGGTTTTCTCCGCAACACGATAAAAAATGTAAAGAAGCCGGGGCGGATGGTCAACTGGAAGTGGAGAAGGAAAGGAGGCGTGAGGCATGTGAAGGAACCTTTTGACATCCGTGGGGCAACAACCTAAATTTCCCCTTTTTTGCCTGCCCTATTTCATTTCGAGGTACAATCACCATGCATCAGTTTGTTTTAGATAGCGATGCTCTGGCCTTGGCGCTGGAAATCGCGGTGTCGGACTCCGTTCCGGGCGAAGATCGGGATCGTACGGCCATGGCTTCCCTGCTGGCCATGGCCAGGGACGAGACACTCGGGCTGTGGGTTCATCCGCACACGCTGTCCGATCGCCTGACCCGAAGGCGACGAGAGGTTGCCCTGGAAGGCGTCTTTGTAGCGGAGGGAAAGGAGTCCGCCTCGGAGTTGGCGGGTCGAGCAGCCACACTGTTGGAGACCGCTCGCCTGCTGCCCGCTCCGGGCGTGCAGTTATTGCAGGTTTTACACCAGGAAACCAGGGACCCGTTGCTGGACCTGACCCTTCTCTCCGCTGAAGAATATCTTGGCAGCTTCGTGCTTGTCTCGCGTCTGGCCGAAGAGTCGCCGGTCCGACGGCTTACCCCGGAAGCCTGTGTGCGCTTGGTTGCCGAGGAACTGGAATCCGAGTCTTCCGAAAACGGTGCTTCCCCTGTGCCTTTTGTAGATTTGAAGGCCCAACAGATGAGCATTTATCCGGTGCTGGAAGCGAATATCTTCCAGGTTGTGAAGAGCTGCAAGTTCATTCTCGGGCCGGAAGTAGAGGAGTTGGAGCAGCGTCTGGCCGACTACACGGAAACGCGACATGTGATCTCCTGCTCCTCGGGCACCGAAGCCCTGGCCCTGGCCTTGATGGCCTACGACATCGGACCCGGAGACGCGGTCTTCACCACGCCGTTCAGCTTCATCGCCACGGCCGAGGTGATCTGCCTGCGCGGCGCCACGCCGATCTTCGTGGACATTGATCCCCGGACCTTCAATCTGGACCCGGAGAAGCTGGACGCAGCCGTGACAACTCTTGTTTCCGGACAGGGCGGAGCGTCGTTGCCCAATCAGACCCGGGGCCAGACCCAAGGGCTGACGCCCCGAGCCGTGATCACCGTGGACCTGTTCGGCCTGCCCGCGGACCACGCCCGCATTCGCGAGGTCGCGGCCAAGCACGGCTTGCGGGTCATCGAGGACGCGGCCCAGTCCTTCGGCGGGATGGAGCATGGTCGACGGGCCTGCGCCCTGGGCGACATCGGCTGCACCTCGTTTTTTCCGGCCAAGCCTCTGGGCGGATATGGCGAAGGCGGAGCCTGCTTCACCGACGACGCGGATCTGGCCGAGCGGATGCGGTCCATCCGGGTCCACGGTCAGGGGACATCGCGCTATGAACATGCCCGGCTGGGCACCAATGCCCGCCTGGACAGCCTGCAAGCCGCCGTATTGCTTGCCAAGATGGACGTCTTTCCCCTGGAGCTGGAGCGACGCGAAGCCCTGGCCGCCAACTATTCCCGGCTTCTGGAGCCCTGCGCCCTGATCCCTCCGTTCATTCCCGAAGGGTTCGGTTCGGCCTGGGCCCAGTATTCCCTGCTGGCACGGGACGAGGCCCACCGGGACGCCTGCCGTCAAGCCCTGGCCGATGCCGGGATTCCCAGCGTGATCTACTATCCCATCCCGCTGCATCTGCAACGTGTTTTTCTGCCTTTGGGCTACACGACGGGCGATCTGCCGGTCTGCGAGGCCACGTCGCGGCGCATTTTCAGCCTGCCCATGCATCCCTATTTGTCCAATCGGACCCAAGAACGGATCGCCAGAATTCTGTGCGATATCGCTCCTCGGTAATCGAACACATCGGAAACATTGCTAAATTGAGAGCATCATGAACGATTCCCAACCACTCAAGGTCGGCCTGATCGGGGTCGGCAAGATGGGCTGCAACCATTTACGGGTGCTGTCCTACATGAAACCGGTGCAGGTGGTCTTCATTCACGACCGCAACCGGGACAAGGAATCCCGGCTGGCCGAGGAATACGGCACGCGGCCGGCCGAGGACCTGGAAAGGGATTTGGCCCTGGTGGACGCCGTGGTCCTGGCCACGCCGACCTCCACGCACCTGGAATACATCGAGCTGGCCAGTCGGTTCGTTTCCAACATATTCGTGGAAAAGCCGCTCACGGACAGTCTGGAGACCACCCGGGTCGCGGCCAGGCTGGCCCGGGACAAGGGCCTGCGCATCCAGGTGGGCTTCATCGAACGCTTCAACCCCGTGGTTACGGAGTTGGTCAAGATCGTCGGCCGCTCCACGGACGTGGTCAATATGGACCTGACCCGCACGGACAAGGTTCCGGACCGCAATCTGGACGTTGACGTTGTGCTGGACCTGATGGTTCACGACCTGGACCTGGCCTTGCATCTTCGGGGGCCAGTGGAGCGGATTCAGGCCTTCGGGCACGCCCAGGACGGCCTGACCGCCCTGGCGCACGCCGTATTGGTCCACAGCAACGGGACCATTTCCCGGGTCATGGCCAGCAAGATCACCGAAAAACGGATCCGTCAGATCGCCGTGACCTGTCCGGAAATGTACGTGGAAGCGGACCTGCTGCAGAAGGAGCTGGTCCTGCATCGCAAGACCGTTGCTCAGCGCTATGCGGATCTGTCCCTGGCCTCGGTGCGCGAGGCCGTGTTCGTGCCTCATGAGGAGGCCCTGCTGGGCCAACTGCTGGCTTTCGCCGGATACTGCCGGGGCCGGGACTGCTCCGTCCCGGCTTCCGTGCCTACGGTGGCGGCGGCGGTGGCGTCCATGGAACTGGCCGAGGTGATCCGCAAAAGCATCACGGATAACGCCACCGCGCCGGTTCCGTACCAGCCCATCGGGTTCTGAGCATGGCCGCGTCCCGGATTTGGCTGAGCGCCTGTGAACCGTCCGGGGACCTGCACGCTGGGTTATTGGCTTGGGAGTTGCGGGAGCTGCATCCAGGAATCCAACTCTCCGGCATGGGCGGTTCGGCCATGGAGGAACAGGGAGTCGACCTGCGGCTGCGCATGGAGGGGCTCTCGGTGATGGGCGTCTCCGAGGTGTTCGCCTATCTGCCCCGGGTGTTCGGAATGTGGCGGACCATTCGAAAAGAGCTGGCCGCGCGGCGACCCGACGCCGTGGTCCTGGTGGATTCGCCGGACTTTCATTTCCGGGTGGCCCGGATGGCGTCCTCCCTGGGCATTCCGGTCTTCTACTACATCAGCCCCCAAGTCTGGGCTTGGCGGCAAGGCCGGGTCGAGTTCCTGAAGCGGCATGTGCGGCGGGTATTTTGCATCTTGCCCTTTGAACCGGAGTTTTATCGCTCTCGGGGGATGGACGCGGAGTTCGTCGGCCATCCCTTGGTCGGTGAATTGTTACGTCCCGATATTCTCTCCATCGCTCCAAAGCCGAACCGGATCGGCATCCTGCCGGGCAGTCGCAAGTCGGAAATCCAGCGGATGATGCCGATCTTCGCCCAGGCTGCTCAGGATCTGTTCACGGAGAACCCGGAACTTGAGTTTTGCGTGGTCAAGGCGCCCAGCGTCGACGAGGAGCTGATTCGCGAGCACTGCCCGGATCAGCTTCCCCTGTGCTTCATCGAAGCCAAGGACCGCTATGTTGCCATGCGTTCCTGCACCCTGATTCTGGCCACCTCTGGAACCGCGACCCTGGAATGCGCCCTGCTCCAGGTGCCGACCATCGTGGCCTATCGCTTCTCCCGGCTTAGCTTCCTGGTCGGCGTACGACTGGTCAGGGTGCCGGCCATCAGCTTGGCCAATCTCGTGCTCCGTCGAACGGTGCTTCCGGAGTTCATCCAGAATCAGGCCCGGCGTGAAATCATTGCGGCGCAGGCTCGGGAATGGCTTGGTCATCCGGAACGGATGGATCGTATTCGCCATGAGTTGGCGAGGTTGCCTGAACTCCTGACCTCATCCTCCGGCTCCTCCGAAGGGCCACCGGAAGCCCCGGCCCGGCGCACCGCTGTGATGATCCTGCGCGATCTTGCGGTGGGGGGCTGATTTTCGGTTTGGGCCAAGCCATTGGCAAGAGAGTGGCTGCGCGGCCAAGACCATTTCTTGGTGCTTTACATCAGCGATGATTCCAGAGTAGCTGTTTTTCACAGTGCCTTTACGTGGGCTTCCTTGCAAGGCACCAGCAGTTCCAGTCAATTCAACCTCAATGCAGGAGAACAGCGAGATGTTACGATCAGTGAAAATCATAGCGATCGGTCTGGCCTTGGCGTGTTTCACCATGCTCGGCCAGGCTCAGGCCCAAGGTCAGGGGCAAGTTCCGGTGAAGATCCTTTCCGACCAGATGGATTATGTTCAGGAAAACAATACCGTCATTTTTCGAGGCAATGTTCATGTGGACCGTGAAGACTTCCAGATTTGGAGCGACAAGCTGACGGTGTTCATGGAATCTTCCGGAGAGCAAGGGCAAATGTCCATGGGCCCGGACGGCTCCCAGGACATCGAGAAGCTGCTGGCCGAAGGCTCCGTGCGCATCGAGCGCGACAAGCAGGTGGGAACCAGCGAAAAGGCCACGTATTGGACCAAACGCGGCGTCGTGGTCATGGAAGGCAACCCCGTGCTCAAGGACGGCGAAAGCTCCATCAGCGGCAAAGTGATCACGTATCACCTGGAAGACAATCGCGGAGTGGTGGAGGGCGGTGAGAGCCAGCGGGTTCAAGCCATTTTCATGGCGCCGCCCGCCCCGTAGTCGACATATTGAAGCGGTGGTTTTCGCGAAAAAAAAGGCGGCTCCTTCCGGAGCCGCCTTTTTTTTCGCAATTTAATCGGGGATTTTTCAATAGTCCGCGCCCAGGGCGTCGGCCGTGCGGCGGATGGCGTTCTCAATAGCCCGTTCACCGGCGGCGACTTCATTGGTTCCGGTTTCGAACGTTTCGTAGTCGGAAATATGGCCGGAGGACCATATCCGCGAGCCGTCCACCGCGCTGAGAAACTCGGTCTCCAGAATGACGGTGGCGCGCTCGGTGAGCGTCTGATCCTGAGCTCCGGAGAGTTCCGTGTCCGTGGAGTAGGCGATGACTCGCAGGACGACGTGTGCTTGCGCCTGGTCCGCGTCGACCCAGTTCACTTGGGCGCGGCGGGTGAATTCATCGCGGAATCTTGTGCGGAGATAGGGATCGATCCAGGCTTCCAGGGTTGGGTTGTCCACTTCCTGAATATGAATGTTCACCACCCCGCTGGGGAGCGTGATCGGGGCGCTGGCGCTGAAGTGGTAGCCGCAACCCAGCAGAAGGAGGAAGAGGCCGAATGTCAGGTATGAGAAAGTGCGTTGCATGCTTGCTGTCCTTTGCGTTGTCGGAGGTTAACAGTCCGTTGAAAAACTCCCAATTGCTGCGTCGCTACAAAAAGTTCAAACTCTCGCGTATGAATAAATACGCTTCGACCTTGAACTTTTTATGCTCCTCACTCTTGGGTTTTTTGAACGGACTGTGGATAAGGACTTCTTCAACACTCAGTTAAGGGTGGTGCGTCGGAGTTTGCGAGGACGATTAAAAGCCCAGGCCCAGCATGTCCTCCAAGCCTTTAAGGGAAATTCGCAGCTCGAAGCGGTCTTCGTCCTGGGTCTGGGAGAAGAGGAAATCCAAAAAGTAGCATTGGTGGGAGAAGCCGATGCCAAAGAGTTTTTCGAGATCCTCCTTGGCCAACAGGTCGCGCTTGAAGTCCGCTCGCGCGAACCAGCCCCGAGGCAGATGGACCAGGCCGCCGACGCGGAGGATCTCGCGTTTGCGCTGGTTCCGGCGCCAGATGTCGTCGGTGACTTCGGAGCGGAAGTCGAACCCGAAATAGGCTGAGCCCATACCGGGATAGCTTCCCTGCAGCATGTGTTCATGCTGGGTGATGGTGTTCATGTAGGGCGAATACCAGGATCGAGTGACCAAATCGATGTATTCTCCCGGCGAAAAGACCACGTCCGTTCGGATGTCGGAGAAAGGGCGTCGCTCGTAGGTATCGAGGTTGTCGTCCCTGTCGGCCTCTTCGAAGTCGTAGGACTGATCGAAGCGAACCCGCAGGAAGTTGCGGTAGGTGGTCCTGACCCGGAGCATGTCCTCGGTAAGCAGGGTATCTTCGGTCCCGGCGCGTCGCTCGACCTGGTCCATGCGCCGATTGAAGATGTTGTGCAGGGTGTAGGAGAGCTGATTACGCTTTCCAATTCGGTCGGCACCGATGAAAACCGGGTTTTCGTCCTGGTCCACGTGCGGAATATACCTGTAGGTCAGTTCGGGCTGGATCGTGTGCTTCATTCTGGTCCAGTGCGTATTGCCGACATTGTCCAGGGTCGGCGTGACCCGGTCTTGCTTGTCGAAATCAAAAATATTGAACAGGGACGTGAAGGCATCCACACGGAAATCCGGAATTCCGCGTTCGTTGAAGTCCTTGGATTCGTCGACGCTGTCCGGAATTCCACGAACTTGCTGGTGTTTGTCAATGGCGTACAGGGTTTGTCGCCAGCCTGCGCTGGGGGTCACGGTGCCGAAGCCGGTGTTCCAGGGCAGGCTGAGGCGTGGATATACTTCGGCCCTGGCACCGGTGGTCCCTTTTTCACGCCAGAAATAGACCGCTTGGGTTTTGGCCTCCAGCTCAAACGGAGTCTCTCCGATGCGGGTCTTGTAGAAGTCCAGGTTCAACTCCGGGAGGCGCTGCAGGGTGGGGTTCTCGTTGCTGGGGTTGTTGTCGGTCCAGTACTGGAGGGCCTGGGTGTAGTACATTGCTCCGCGGAATCCGACCTGGCTCCAGTCGCGGCTGAGTTCCACGGCGTTGCTCCGGTATAACGAGTCGATATTTCTCATCCCCCGGCCGAAATCGCGGAGCATGTTGTTATGGACCCTGGTGTAACCGGTATAGCCGTGTTTGAATTCGCGCAGGTAGTTCTGGTCCGAGACCATGTCCAGGTCCAGCTTGGTCCGCCATTGGGGGTCACCCAGGTAGCCGTCGTATTTGCCACGAATCCAGTAGCGATGCTCATTGGGGCGATTCAGCCCGTCACCGCGAAATTGGGGGTCCTCGCCTGCTTCCGTGGGGGCGGTTTCGGAGTCCAGCAACCAGTCGGCCTGCCAGACGCCCTTAGAGTCCAGGTTGGTGAAATGGCGGTACTCCATGCCGGTCATCACGCCGCGTTTGCTCATCATGTTGACGTAGAACGTGGCATCCTGTTCCTCATCAATGGCCCAGTAGTAGGGCAGGTTGAGACCGGCTCCCAAGCGGGAACTGAAGGACGGCTCGGGGATCAGGAAGCCGCTTTGGCGTTCGGTCTTGACCGGAAAAATCATGTACGGTGAGTAGAGAACGGGTGTATCCTTGACCTGAAAGCGGGGGTGCCACATCTGGGCGTAGCCGCCGGTGGTGACTTCGCCCTCGCTGCTTTTGATGGACCACGCCGGAACGGGTCCGTCGCAGGTGGTGAGATGCGCCCCTCTGAAGGCGTAGGTTTGATCGCAGCGCTTTTCCAGAAGCTCTCCGCGAATATACACGTGGTCCTGGGCCAGGAACATTTCTCCGTCCGTCACCCAGCCGACGTTGTTCAGCAGATCAAAGTCCGCCTGCTCGCCTACGAGGACGTCGCCGTCCCATTCGATCCGGACGTTGCCGTTGAGAAGAGCGAAGCCGGTTTCACGAAAATAACGGGCCGTGTCCGCCTGGATCTGATTCGGGCCTTGTCGGATCAGTACATTGCCCTGAGCTTCGAAAATCTGTTCGGCTTGCAAAGACTCGACCCGATCGGCTTCCAAAGTCCAGGGAAGCTCGGAACTCACGGAAAGCTCCTGCTGGAACATGGACTGGGCGTTTCCGGAGCGCGGCCAGGCAAGCAGCAGGCAGAGCAGGGCCAGGGCCAGACCGAGGGCCACGGTTCGGGGGAGCGCGACGGGTCGGCGAGGAAAGGGGAAAGAGTTCGTCATGGGAAAAAAGACTCCTTGGCGGAAGCAGGATGATGACAAAGCTGCATTCCCTTAATCCGTTTCAGGATTTGAGTAAAGAATGTCTTGTTTCCAGTTGGGACATGGATTAGAGAAGCGTCCATGGACCTTGGGGGGCGTTTCCAGTACGATTGCGCGATTTGGCCGCAAGTCTCGTCGATGTTTTGAAGCCGTGGAGGTTTTAAAGGTGAGCATGTTGAAATTTGGACGATGGTACCTGATCTGTTTCGTGGCGATGAGTCTCCTGACGCTCAGCGCGGGATGCGGCAAGAAAGGCTGGCCCGAGCCGCGACTGGACGAAGACCGTTTTTCCTGGGGGCAAATCCAGCACCAGCGCCAGGGAGCGTGTCTGGACGCCAGAGCCTTGGTGCATGGGGCCGCCAACAAGCTCGGATTCGTCTATTTGGAATGGATGCGCATGGACGCCGCGGAGGACTGCCCGGACTGCCCCTTTAAGGCAACTGAGAGGGTTCTCCTGGGCGACGGATCCAGCGAGTTCAAACGCCAGAATGGAGTGATCCGGATTATGTTTTGTGAATGGGACCCGGATGCCTCGTACCGATGGCGACTGCTTGGGATGAATGTCCATCGCGGGTTGGGTTCGGTACCATCCCAGGTAGAGTTTTCCCGCTGATTGATATCGGATCTTACAGGTTCCGCTAAAAACGAGAACGCCCCGGTTCCTTCCAAGGAACCGGGGCGTTCTTGTTTTCCGGCTTGATCGAATTGACCAGTCGGCAAAAGACGGTCCGTTCGATCTACAGCAGGGGCAGGTAACGGTCGATCTCGTACTGGGACACCTGGATACGGTAGTCGTCCCATTCCTTTTTCTTGTTTTCGATGAACTTGGAAAAGATATGCTCGCCCAGGGCTTCCTTGAGCAGAGAGCTTTGCTCCAGCACGGCCACGGCTTCGCCGAGGCTGCCCGGCAAAGCGTCGATATGGTGCTGGGAGCGCTCTTTGGCGGACATTTCAAAGATGTCCTCTTCCACTGGGTCCGGCAGTTTGTAGTTTTCTTCCATGCCCTTGAGCCCGGCGGCGAGCATCACGGCGAAGGCCAGGTAGGGGTTGCAGGCCGGGTCCGGGGAGCGCAGTTCCACGCGGGTGGCGACCTCTTTGCCGGGTTTGTACAGCGGCACCCGGACCAGGGAAGAGCGGTTGCGGCGGGCCCAGGCCAGGTAGACCGGGGCTTCGTAGCCGGGAACCAGCCGCTTGTAGGAATTCACCCATTGGTTGGTGACGGCGCAGAACTCCGGGGCGTGTTTGAGCAGGCCGGCGATGTAGCTTTTGCATTCGGCGCTGAGAAAATGCTTGTCGTTGGCGTCGTGAAAGATGTTCTTGCCGTTCTTGAACAAGGACTGGTGGGTGTGCATCCCGCTGCCGTTCTGGCCGAAGATGGGTTTGGGCATGAAGGAGCAGTAACAGCCGTGTTTGCGGGCGATCTCCTTGCACACGACCTTGTAGGTCACGGCGATGTCGGCCATGTGCAGGGCCTCGGCATAGCGCAGGTCGATCTCGTGCTGGCTGGGGGCCACCTCGTGATGGCTGTACTCCACGGTGATGCCCATGCGGTTCAGGGCGAAGATGATGTCCCGACGGACGTCGTTGCCCAGATCCAGAGGCGGAGCGTCAAAGTATCCGCCCTGGTCGATGATGATCGGTTCGTGGGCGGAGTCGAACAGGAAGAATTCAAGTTCCGGGCCGACGTAGAACGTGTAGCCCTTTTCCGCGGCTTTGCTCAGGATGCGCTTGAGAACGTATCGGCTGTCCGCGACGTAGGGTGTTCCGTCGGGGTTCTTGATGTCGCAGAACATCCGAGCCACCGGACGGTCCATGGGCCGCCAGGGCACCATCTGAAAGGTGGTCGGGTCCGGAATGGCGACCATGTCGCTTTCGTGGATCCGGGCGAAGCCGAGAATGGAGGATCCGTCGAAGCCCATGCCTTCTTCAAAAGCGTTTTCCAATTCACTGATGGTGATCTGAAAGCTCTTCAGCGTTCCGATGACGTCCACGAACCAGAATTGAACGAAGCTGACATTGTAGTCGCGTACCGCCTTCATCACGTCGTCGGCGTTTTTGCAGTTGAATACGGGTGAGTCGGTCATGCGGAAATCCTCCGAATGTTAAATTTGTGCAATGATGATAGGGGTATTCAAGTTCAGGGCCATGATGGAAAAAGTCATGGAAACAAGGAGCGTGAAGGATGTTCTTTCATGTTGGCTCGAGAAATACTCTTCAAAAATGTATACTCCGCGGCTGCGTGGCGGAGAAAGTTTGCATTTTTGTCAAAATCGACATCCGATCTCTTCTCAAGTTAGGTTTCACCGGACGTCCAGCTTGTCAAGCGCGTCTCGCAAGGTGTGCTCAAGACTGTCCTCGGTGTGCAGGATATGGTCGGCCAAATTCATGTAAATCGGGCCGCGTTGGATATTGCTTTGGATCAGTTCCTGCTCCGGAGTCAGGTTCGTGAGGGGCGGGCGGTGGTCCGTGTCTGGGGCCGCGTTCAATCGTCCGAGCAGGGTGGATATGTCGGCCATCAGAAAAAAGGTCGTTCCGGATTGCTGGATCAGCTTCTGATTTTCCGCAGCCAGGATCATGCCGCCTCCGGTGGCTACGACCTGGCCGCGTCGGGCGCAGACCTCCCGCAGGACCTCGGACTCCAGGCCGCGGAAGGCGTCCCAGCCGTTCGCGGCCACGATGTCGGCGATGCTCCGCCCGGCCTTGTCCAGAACCAGAACGTCGGTGTCCACGAAGCGCATATCCAGGCGCTGAGCCAGGGGTTTACCCAGGGTGGACTTGCCGCTGGCCCGGAGCCCGACCAGGAAAATATTGGTGGCTTGCGGATCAAAGACGGCTTTTTTTCGCGCCCCTTTGTCGTGGACCATCCTGAGTTCAGGATCGCCCACCTGAATTGTGTTCTGAATGAATCTACTCATACTTCGATCCTCCAATCCATGGGCATGGGATCGTCCGGAAAATCGGCTTCGGTGCATCGGCCCGGCAGTAGGTGGAAGGTCTTATCGTCCAGGCCGATGGTCCGCTCCTCGCCCTCGCGGCCGGTGATGGACAACCTTGCTCGACCGTGCTCCAGTTCCACATCGTACCAGGTCCGCTGGAGTTGGAAGCGGAAGGACAGCTTTTGCCAGTGTTCAGGCAGCCGGGGCTGGATTACGGGGTGTTCTCCGGTGAGTTGCAGCCCGGCGAAGCAACGCAGGATGATGTCCAGGGTGGCGGCCATTACTCCGGTATGGATGCCCTCCTTGGTGGTTCCGCCCTGGGTGTCGTAGACGTCGCTTTTCATGGCCTCCACGAACCAACGCCACGTTCCGGCGTCGGAGTGGATGAAGTAGGAAACCACGGCGTGGACCACTTTGCTCAAGGTGGAGCCGTGGCTGGTGCGCGGCTCGTAGAAATCGTAATTTTTCTGGAGCAGTTCCAAGGGGTCGTCGATCTCGTGCCCCAGTTCGCGCAGAATGTGTGCCACCTCGTCGGGGTCCAGCAGGTAGTACATCATCAGCACGTCGGCCTGCTTGGCCAGTTTGTAGTGGTCCGGACTGTCCCCCTCGGCCTTGAGGATGCGATCCATGCGATGGATGTCGTAGTAGCGGCGGCGGTAGGCGTCCCAGTCCAGCTCTTTCAAATCCATATACCCGTCGAATTGGTGGATGATGCCTTCAGGAGACAGCAGCACGTTCAGCTTGTGGATCATGTCCCGCCACTTTTCCGTTTCCGAAGGGTCGAAGCCGATCTGGTCGCGCAGCTTTTTCATGGTCGCGGCGGGCAGGCGTTCCACCAGTTCCAGGGCCCGTTCCAGGAGCCAGACCACCATGACGTTGGTGTAGGCGTTGTCCTTGATGCCGGGTTCTTCGGAGCCGGGCAGCTTTTCATGGAACTCGTCCGGTCCCATTACCCCCTCGATGTGGTAGCGGCCCGTCTCGGGATCGAACCGAGCGATGTCCGCCCAGAACCGGGCGATTTCCAGAAGCATTTCCGCGCCGTAGTCACGCAGGAACCGCTCGTCCTTGGACCAGTTCACGTAGCGCCAGACATTGGCGAAGATGGCGATGGAAACATGGCGCTGGCGGCGGCTGAGATCCGGGTCCCAGGTCTTGCCGGCGGGGTTGTAGTGGATTTCCTGGGTTTCCTCGTCCCCACCGTCCGCGGTCTGCCAAGGGTACATGGCTCCTTTGTAGCCGTACTGGCCGGCGTACTTCCGGGCCCCGTCCAGGCGGTGGTAGCGGTAGAGCAGCAGAGAGCGGGAGATTTCCGGAAAGTGGAGGTCGAAGAACGGCAGGATGTAGATCTCATCCCAAAAAATATGACCCCGGTAGGCCTCGCCGTGCAGCCCCCGGGCGGGCATTCCGGTGTAGAGGCGGCGGTTGTGCGGCGAGGCCGTGGTCAGGAGGTGGTAGATATGCAGACGGGTGGTGCGCTGGATGAAGCGGTCGCCCTGGATGCGGATGTCCGCCTTGTCCCACAGCGCGGCCCAGGCCCGTTCGTGGGCGCTGAGAACCTTGGCATAGGAAGCCTGTTTTCCAGCCAGGTTGGCAGCCGCGCTGCCCAGGTCCTGGACCCCGTCCAGGGAACTGTACACCGCGACGATCTTTTCCAGAGCATAGGTCCGGTTCTCGTGGGCATGGAAGCGCAGTTCCTCTCCGATTTCCGCGTCGTTCTTGAAAACCTTGCGTTCCGGGGACAGGAGTTTGTTTTCCTCCAGCAGGCGGTTCTGGGCCTCCATGTGGATCTGGTAGCCGGAGCCGGTGGTCTTGACCCGCAGGCAGACCCCGCTGGAAGTTCGCCCGGAGTGCATCAGTTCCAGGTGCTTGGAGGTCAGTTGGGAGTAGCGGGGTACGTTGGCGTTTTCCACGTTGCCGTCCAGGCTGACCCGCATGGTGATGGGCGCGGAGTAGTTGATGGGCGTCAGCTCAAAGCGCAACGCGCAGAGGTGTGCCTCGGCCATGCTGGCCAGACGTTCGGAGCGGATCCGGGTGATCAAGCCGTGGACGTCCCGGCAGATCATGGTCCGTTGCAGCACGCCGCGGCGCAGGTCCAACTCCTGCTTGTAGCTGAGCAGCTCCATTTGCAGCGGGCTCAGGAATTTGCCGTTGCCGATCTTGAATTCCACGGGCAGCCAGTTCGGGCAGTTCACGAAATCGTTGTTAAAGATTTCCTTGTCGTGGACCATGCTCGGAACGCGGTTGAAGATGCCCGCCATGTAGGTTCCCGGGTAGTGATAGAAGGAGGCCCTCTCGCCTTCGAAACACCCTCGCGTGCCGATGTACCCGTTGCCCACGGTAGTCAGGGTTTCGCGTAACTTCTCGTCACCACGATCCAGGCCGACATAGTCGAGTTTCCAGCCGTCCTGGGGCAGCTCGCGCTCGAACCAGGCCAGGATGTCCTCGGGGCATGTTTCCGACAAGTCGCCCAGGACCATGTCCGCGCCGAACTGACGCAGCATCTCGCCTTCGCCGTTGCGGGCCAAGCCGACGACCATACCGAAATTTCCGGCTCGGCCCGCCTGGACTCCGGCCAAGGCATCGTCCACCACCAGGCATTCTCCGGGGTACCGGCCCATGGCCTTGGTCGCGGCCAGGAGCATGTCCGGATGGGGTTTTTCCCGGAGGCCTTGCTCCCGAGCCATCTCGTCGTCCATGCGTACGTCGTACAGGCCTTCCAGTCCGGCAAGCTTCAGAATACAGTCGCAGTTCAGGCTGGAAGAGGTGATTCCGATTTGAAAACCGTCATTCTTGAGTGCTTTGAGAAGTTCGACCGAGGAATCTATGATTTTCGGGCCATGGGTGTTCAGCATTTCCAGGAAAAGGTCGTTTTTGCGGCGACACAAGCCGTGGATGGTCTGGGCGTCGGCCGAGTCGTCCGGCCGACCGTAAGGCGGTTCGATATTTCGGGATTTGAAAAAGCTCAGCGCGCCTTCAAAGCCCGGGCGGCGTTCCAGGTGGTTGCGGTAGTCGCCTTGCGGATCAAAGGGTCGGAACGGGCTGCCTTCCTTTTCGGCTACGTTTTCCAGGAACGGATTGAGGATCTGCTCCCAAGCTTTGGCGTGCAGATGGTCGGTGCTGGTCAAAACGCCGCCCAGATCGAAAATGGCCGCCTTGGGTTGTGTTCCGGTCATGATTCCTCCCGAAAGGCAAAAAGGTTGCATTGGTTGCAGTGGTCTCGAAGATGCGGGGCGCAAGGGCGATGAAAACGCGTCGCGTAACGATTCCGGGAAGCCATTCTGAGCAACGAAGCGGAGCAGGTCAACCTCTTCGGGGCGATTTCCAGGGCGATTTTGCCTTGGATTGAGGGGCGCGACACGTCTCATGACGGATTGCCAAGGAGTGAATGATGACCTATCCGTCGGAGCGGAGAAAAAAACGATGGAGAGAGGCCGGGACATGGACAAGCGCACCGACGTCAACCCCCGCATGGTCTTCGCGGACCGGCGCGGACGGATCTACGATCATCCTTCGTTGGGCATGGTGTGTCGGAGTGGCTGGGAGTTTCGTCGTCCGGAGCCCGAGGAACTGATCCCGTTGCCCAAGGAATGTGAGTTGTTTTTGCTTCCAGGTCGGCGTGCCCTGGGCTGGGACTCGGACAGAGGGGGAATTGAGGCCGGTGATCGGACCGCGGTGGCGGCCTTCGTTAGCCCGGGGCATACGTTGAGCGCGGTTTGCGCCTATGAGACGGATCCCGGCGCACCGGTTCTGCCGCTGTTCGCCTACGGTGCGGTGGGGTATGCCCGGGGCCGGTTTTGGGTCTGCGCGACCCAGGTGGATGAAGATCCGCGACAGCAATTCGAAGGTGTCTCTCCGAAGCGAATTCAGGCCGGGGCCAGGCAATGGCTGAAGACGTTTCCCGGAAATCGGCTGGTTCGGCACCTGGCCGACTGTGCCCTGGTCTCGTCCTGCCCGGCGGCTCGAAATTTGGCCCTGGGTCGATATGAAGCGCCCCTGCCCACGTCGCGTTCCTGCAACGCCCGCTGCGTGGGCTGTCTGTCCCTGCAACCGCCTGACTCGGGTTTTCCCTCGACCCAGAATCGGATCCGGTTTCAGCCTTCGGTCGGGGAAGTCGTGGAAATCATGGATCATCATGGGAGGCGTGAACCCCGGGCCATCTTTTCCTTTGGGCAGGGGTGCGAGGGCGAGCCATTGACCGAGGCGGAGCTGATCGCCCGGGCGGTGCATGATTTTCGGGCGTCCGGAGGCCAAGGGACCGTGAACGTGAACACCAACGCCGGCCTGCCGGAGACGATTCCGGAGCTGGCCCGGGCCGGGATGTCCTCGATCCGGGTCAGCCTGAACAGCGCCCGGGAGGCGGTGTATGCGCGATACCATCGTCCCCAGGGCTACACCTTTGGTGACGTGCGGGAAAGCATCCGCAAGGCCAAGCAAGGTGGGCTGTTCGTGTCCCTGAATTACCTGTTTTTTCCCGGAATCAGCGATAGATCCGAGGACGTCACGGCTTTGACCGAACTGGTCAGGGCCGAACGGGTGGATTTCATCCAACTCCGGAATATGAATCTCGATCCGGAAGTTTACTTGGGACTGTATCAGGACGCGAGTGACGAGCGGGAAACTGGAATGGGCTTGCGCGGGATGCTCCGGGAACTGCGACGCCAGGCACCGTGGATTCGCTTCGGCTACTTCAATCCGTATTTAGGGTGAGGGCCAGGCTTTTGAACAGCCCGCGGAATCGGACTGTATCAACTTGCCGCCTCGTCGGCGTGGATCAGAAGACGATTCGCACCTGCTCTTCGTCCCTGCCCTTGCGCTCTTGGAGTTCGCCGATCAGGAAGGCATCCTGGTTCTGGGCGTTGAGCCGGGAAATGATCTCTTCGGCGTGTTGTTTGTCCACTACGAGCAGGAAGCCGATGCCGACGTTGAAGATTTGGTGCATTTCTTCCCAGGAAAGACGGCCGGCCTGTTTGACCCACAGAAAATCCTGGGGCACGGGCCAGGAGCCGAACTGGATCGAGGCCAGCAACTGGTTGGGGATGATCCGGGGAATGTTGTCGTAAAAGCCGCCGCCGGTGATATGGACCATGCCCTTGATGGGCAGGTCGCGCAACAGGTTCAGCACCGGCTTGACGTAGATCTTGGTGGGGCTGAGCAGGACGTCGGCTACGGAGTTCTGGGTTCCGGGGAAGGTGTCTTGGCCTTGCAGCCTGGATTCGGCAAGCACCTTGCGCACCAGGGAGTAGCCGTTGGCGTGGAATCCCGAGGAGGCCAACCCGATAAGTTGGTCTCCGGGGCTGGAACGTGAGCCATCGATGATCTTGGTGTCTTCGACGATGCCGACGCAAAATCCGGCCAGATCATACTCTCCAGGAGAATAAAAGTCAGGCATCTCGGCGGTTTCTCCGCCAAGCAGGGCGCATCCGGCCTCCTTGCAGCCGGCGGCGATGCCGGTCACGACCTGCTCGGCCTGGTCCAGGTCCAACTTGCCCGTGGCAAAATAATCCAGGAAGAATAGGGGCTTGGCGCCCTGAACGAGGATATCGTTGACATTCATGGCCACCAGATCGATACCTATGGTGTCGTGGCGCTGAAAGGCGAAGGCCAGCTTCAGCTTGGTTCCCACACCGTCCGTGGCCGCGACCAGCACGGGCTCGTTGAACTGGTTCATGTCCGGCTTGAACAGGCCTCCGAACCCTCCGATATCCGAAATGACACCCTTGGTGTGGGTGGTGGAAATGGCTTTCTTGATCCGATCGACAAGCCTATTGCCTGCCTGGATGTCAACGCCGGCATGTTGATAGGCCTGAGAGCGATGAGGCATCATGATGACGGTTGCTCCTTGAGAAGGTGATGACGAACGATTCGGGCAACCTACCACTCCCGCGATTATTGTTCAAGGAAAATGCCCGGTTCGTCCAGGGCGGATTTGATCTCGATCCTCACCCGCTACCTGGATCGGTATCGAATCGAAATCGGAATTAGATTTGGAAAATTTGGTGTATATTCCTGTGATTACTTCACCTTCTTGGGCATGGCGTTCGATTTCGATCACGATTGCGATTTCGATACTGATTGGTGTTGAGTTAGGATAAGGAGGTACGGGATGCATTGCCGACGGATAAGGATATTGGGGCTTGGGTTTGTCGTGTTCGTATTCGCGTATTTCTTGACCGTCGAGGTGTCACGGACATCGCATGTCCTGGCCCAAGCGGCCGGGGGAGCGTATATCGGCACGGATGAGCGCTCAGGTGATTCCGTGATCCGCGTCGGCCCGTCCGGGGAAACAAAGCCGGGAACCCGGATGTATATGGACAGAAATCTCGGCCCTGACGACGACTCGGGCGACAGGGTGATCCATGTGGTCCCGCCCCCGGAGGAAAGGCAGGAAAGCGAAGTGCTCTTCGGCCCGTTGCTGATCACTCCGGAAATAACCTGGCCTGGAAACACCAAGCCTGGCATGACCAGGCCGGATATGACCAAGCCGGACCCGCGCGTGCCTCACGGTCGCATGCCCAGGGAGCAAACAGCGCCCGGAAAGCGGGATTGAAGGCGATAGGCCCGAATTGGAACCCTTTCCGGATCTGATCCCATCGAGGAGGTGGCGATATGAGTACGTCCCTGAGTTTTTCAACGGATGAGGCCCGCCTTTGGAAGCCGCTGAAGGATGAAAAGGTCCAGTGCCGACTCTGCGCCCACTTCTGCGTTATCGCCGAGAATGAGCGGGGGCGATGCGGGGTGCGGGTCAATCGGCGGGGGCGGCTGTATACCCTGGTTCGGGACACGGTGGCCGCCCTGAACCTCGACCCGGTGGAGAAAAAGCCGCTGTATCACTATTTCCCCGGCACCAAAACCCTCTCCCTGGGAACCATGGGCTGCAATCTATCCTGCTCCTTTTGCCAGAATTCCAGCTTGTCCCAGCCGCCGCGCCGGGGCGAGGCCGTGCGGGGAGAGCGGGTTCGGGCGCAAGCCGTGGTGGACTTGGCCCTGCGTTCCAAGGCCGCCAGTATTTCCTACACCTATTCCGAACCCACGATTTTTTTCGAACTGGTGGAAGACGTGGCCACTCGGGCCAGGGAACGGGGTCTGGGGAACATCATCGTGTCCAACGGGTTTCAAAGCAGGGAATGCCTGGAGTCCTGGGGGCCGTTGATCGACGCCGCGAACATCGATTTGAAGGCGTTCTCCGAGGGATTTTACAAGGACATCTGCGGGGCCAGACTGCAGCCCGTCCTGGACAATCTGAAAACCATCCGCGGGTTGGGCTGGTGGCTGGAAGTCACCACATTGCTCATTCCGGGACTGAACGACGACCCCGGTGAATTGCGGGCTATGGCCGACTTCATTTGCCGGGAGTTGGGGCCCCAAACGCCCTGGCATCTGTCCCGTTTTCATCCGGACTACGCCATGCTCGACCGCCCGCCGACACCGCCGCAATCCCTCAAGAAAGCATGGGAGATCGGCAAGGAGGCCGGGTTGTCGCATGTCTACGTCGGGAATATCACCGGGGTTGCCGGGGAGGCGACTGAATGTTCCGGGTGCGGGACGCCGTTGCTTCTTCGACAAGGATTCCACGTGCGAAACATTGGGATGGACGACGGAGCGTGCCGTGCCTGCGGCGCTCCCGTGGAAGGACAAGGCATGAAAATCATACCGTTGGAGGCGACAACGTGATCGTGGTGTACACTGGAGACGGCAAGGGCAAGACCTCCGCTGCCTTGGGACAGATCCTCCGGGCTCTGGGACACGGTCTGCGCGTGGCCTGCGCGCAGTTCATGAAACGGGACGACGTTGCCGGGGAGCAACGGTTTTTGGCGTCCCATCTCGGTGACGACTTCCTCGTCGGCGGCCTGGGTTTTTTTCGGGACAACCAGGACCGGACCAGGCACAGGGAGGCGGCCCTGAGTACCCTGGTTTGGGCCTCGTCCAAGGTCGCGACCGACGTCCATGTCCTGGTGTTGGACGAGGTCCTGTACGCCTTGGGTGCGGGAGTGCTGGAGCAGGAAGAACTGCAAGCCCTGCTGGACAGGGCTCAAAAGCGAAACGTGCACCTGGTCCTGACCGGGCGCGGTCTCCCGGAATGGCTGGGGCAACAGGCGGATCTGATCACGGAAATGCTCCCGGTTAAACACCCTTTCAACCAAGGGCAGGGGGCGCTCAAAGGGATTGATTTTTGACGTCTCGGGTCGTGGTCGGGCAAGTCCGCCGCGGGCTTGCCATATTTCGTTGATTCGACTAGTTGTTCTGAAATCGGGGCGTAGCGCAGCTTGGCAGCGCACCTGCCTTGGGAGCAGGGGGTCGGACGTTCAAATCGTCTCGCCCCGACCAGTGGAACAACGAAGGGTTGCGATGGATGATCATCGCAACCCTTTTCCTTTTTTCTTTGGAGGCCGAGGATGACGAAGCGGGTTGAGAGTTTTACGTACACGATCTGGTGGAACCTTTTGTTGATCACCGCTGGATCGGTGATCATTTCCGCCGCGATGAAGGGCATCGTGGTGCATCACGCCTTTGTTCCCGGCGGAGTGTTCGGTGTCGGGCTGCTGATCTTTTATGCGTTTCCGGTGGTGTCCGCCGGCATTCTGTATTTTCTGTTGAACATTCCGTTGTTCGTCGTGGGCTGGGTCAATGTCAGTCGGCGCTTCTTTTTCTACAGTCTGTATGCCATGGTCGTGGCCACCCTGACCTACGAGCTGATCGACCTGGACTTCGGCATTCAGGAGCAGCTCTACGCGGCCATTGCCGCCGGCGGGATCATTGGTTTCGGGGCGGGGATCGTGCTGCGCTCCCTGGGATCCAACGGAGGGCTGGACGTGGTGGCGGTGTTGTTGAACCAGAAATACAATATCGGTATCGGAAAAACCTACTTCATCTTCAACTTTGCCTTGTTCAGCGTCAGCCTGTTGGTGTTGGACATCGACCTGATCATCGCCTCCCTGATCCTTGTGTTCATCACCTCCGTGGTCCTGGAATCCACCCTGGGGTTGTTCAACCAGCGCAAGCTCGTGCTGATCATCTCCGACCGCAGCCAGGAGATCGCCGACGAAATGATCAACCACCTGAAGATGGGCGCGACGTTCATCCGCGGACACGGGGCCTACTCCCGGAAAGACAAGGACATCATCATGGCCATCACCAACAATATCGTCTTAAAGCGCCTGGAAGAGCTTGTTTTTTCCAAGGATGAGCACGCCATTTTCGTTGTGGAGAATACGTTCAACGTGCTGGGCTCCAGTTTCGCCAAGCGCAAGATCTATTAACAGCGACGGGATGGCCCCGCCAACACGCCGTAATTCCACCAACGGCGACTGCTGGAAGCGTTGCTGGGATGAGTGGTGTCCAACCTTGCTGCGTCGAGGGGGGAGCGAGGGGCGGCCCTTCCGTCATTCGCCCGCGGGAAGGGTGAAGTAAAAGACCGTCCCTTGCCCGACCTCACTTTCCACACGGATTTCACCGCCGTGTTTTTCGATGAATTCCTTGCACAGGATCAGCCCCAAGCCGGTGCCGTGTTCGCCTTGGGTGCCGGGGCGGGTTGTTTTTCGGTCAAGGACAAAGAGATGTGCCTGGGTTTGCTGGTCCAAGCCGGTACCGGTGTCCCGCACGGCAACCTCGACCATGTCGCCATTCTGAAAACCGGAGATGGTCACGGACCCTCCGCTGCTTGAATATTTGAGCGCGTTGGAGACAAAATTGCGGACAACCGTGGTGATCATGGACTGATCGGCCATGATTTCCAGTTTTTCTGGAATGGTGTTTTGGATGGTGATCCGTTTCAATTCGGCCACGGAGCGCAGGGATTCGATGCTGCCGCTGACCAGTTCATGAAGGTTGAGCGGCTTTGGGGAGAAGCTCATCAGGCCTTGCTGGACGAGGGACCAGTGCAGCAGGTTTTCCAACAGGGCATGTAAGCGCTCGGTACTTTTGCACATCGTCGAGGCGACCTCCTGCAACTCCTTCATGGTCATATGCTCAGCCTCTTCAGCGAACATTCTCGACAAGGCCAGCAAGCCTGACAACGGGGATTTGAGGTCATGGGCAATGATGGAGAAAAACTTGTCTTTTTCAGCAAGGAGGGCCTTGAGTTCGGAGCTGTACCGGCGGACCTCGTCCTCATTCTGGACGCGTATCAGGGCCACGCCGATGCTGTCGCTGAATTTCTCCAGGAACTGGATCAAATCCAAATCGAGAAATCCCTTGCGCCGGTCATTGAGTTGGAGCAGGCCGATGATTTCCTGATTTGCCCGTACCGGAATGAGCGCCATGGACTGGTACCCGTGGTGGAGGCACGTGTTTCTGGGGTGTGTCCTGGTATCCTGGCTTGTCGGCAGGTCCAGCAGTTGCTGGGCGTCGTTGGTCCACCAACTGCCATTGGGCGTGAAAAGCGGATTTGATGTATCGGTTCGGCCTCCCAGGACCAGGCCGCAAGTGCATTCCAGGGAAGGTCGTCCATCGGCGTCGCGGCATACCTTCCCCTGGGCGTCACGGACCAGCAAGCTGTTCTCGGTCCGCAAAAAGTCACTGGAAAAGCCGATGTGGACATAATACGGGTAATCATCTCCCTTGCGGAGACGGATGCCCACGGCGTCAACCCCGGTTTCCTGCAGAACGTTGTCGAGTATCTGGTTGACGGCATTGGGAAATTCTACCGAATGGTTCAGGATTTCAAGTGTCTTGGCCAAGAGGCGCTGCCTGCGTTCGACGCGGACTTGAGCACTGACGTCGCTGACGGCGAGCAGCAAGTGTCGATGTTCGTCCGGGGTCGGACGGCTATCCGACAAAACTTCGCGCCGACCGACGCACCTGACCGAGAATTCGTCGGATATTCCCTGTAATCTGAAATCCAGCTGCTTTCCCTTCGGATTTTTGAAAAAGGCCTTGAAACGACCAAGCAAAGCCGGTCGGTCCCCGTGGACGACCAGTTCCGTCAGAAGCCTGTCGGCAAAATCGTGGCCTTCCCCGCCAATCATGCGGGCAAAGGTTTCATTGGCCTTTGTGATGACGCCCTTGGCATCGACTATCAGGTAGCCGACCGGGGCATTATTGAACAGTTCCGCGTATCGATTCTTGATCTGTCCCAACCGTTGTTGGGTGGCCCGCAGTTCCTCGTTCTGCAACTCCAACTCGATTTGATGGACCTGATACTCATGAATCAGGTTCTTCATCTGATCCGGAGAGAGGCTCTCGACAGGCCCGGAGGCTTCGGCCATTCGAGCTTCGGCCTGTTTTCTGAGTTTATTTTTTTTTCGAGCAAGGTTGTCGGTTGTGCTCATGGTTCCTCCAAAACAGGATCAGTTGACGTTTGGATGGAGTCGTCTCCACAAAAATAATCGCGTTCAGGTCGGAGTACTGCCTCCGGGTTACCCGTCTCAATAAGCAGCATGAGTGAAAGGTTCGCATATGCCTTCGCGCCTTTGCCAGTGACGCCGGCAATATAGGTATGTCTTTTCATGGACTCGGCAAGTTGTTTGGCGACGGCCAAGCCCGATCTCTTGCTCTGATATTGCGCCATCCACCAGGGTGAAGTTTTGGGAGGACGCGGCTAATGGAATGCGAACAAAGCAACGCCTAAGGCCAGAATCGGGGTGAGGGTCACGGCCCATTCTCCGAGTCTAACCTTGCGTTTCGGCTGCCAAGCCTCCGGGTGGTCCAGGTTTCGGGCGGCCACGGCCAGGGTTTGGGTCCATGTGGTCTGACTGAGCACCCGGAGCAGGGCCAGGGGGATCAGGCGGAGGCGGGCCCGCCAGGGGCACTCCGGCCAGCGCATGGCCAGACCTTGGCGCAGTCCGCCGACCGCGGCCAGGGCCAGGGGCAGGAAATGGATCATCAGGCTCAGGGCCAGGGCGGTTTTCCAGGCTTGGGAGCCGAGTATGGGCCGCAGGTACCAGGCCAGGCCGAGGCCCAGGCGGTGCGCAGAGGTGGACAGGGTCAGGGTGAAGCCCAACAGAACCAGCGTCGTCAGCCTAACCCCCAATTCAGCCCCCGTTCCCAGTCCAGTGAGCAGATCGGCCCCTGCCCAGATATCCAGTCCGCACTTCAGTCCGGACCAGACCAAAACAAAAAGAAAAGCCATCCGCCACAGCGTCCGGTTGGCCCTGGTGAATCCCCCCAGGGCCCGGCAGGACGCCCCGCCAAGGAGCGTCAGTAAAAACAAAATCAGCAGGGGAAGCTGCCAGAGGACAATGCCCACGAGCAGGGCAAAGGCCAGTTTGGGGCGGGCGTCCAGGGCCAGGAGGGCACGGCCGAGTCCGTCGCGCGGGGTTGGGGCGAGCAGAGGGGCGACGGCCATGGTTCAAGTGAGCTGGGTCGTGGTGGAAGATGGTTCATGGCGGTCGTCCCAGGGCATGATGCCCAACCCGGCCCGCCAGGAGCAGGGGGGGCGCACGTCCAGGGATTCCAGGAGAGGGAAGACTTCCCGAGCCGGGCCGAAGGCCGCTTGGCGACCGCCGGACAGCACCAGCCACAGGTCGGCCAGATCGGCCAGGGGCTCCAGATCGTGGCAGGCGATGACCTGGGTCAGGCCGTCATCCCGATTGGCCCGGAGCATGGCCCGGATTTCCCGGATGCCCGGATAATCCAGCCCGGCAAAAGGTTCGTCCAGGAGCAGCAGCTCCGGGTGGCGCAACAGGGCCGTGGCCAGGCAGAGTTTGCGCTTCTGGCCGTGGGACAGGGTGTGCACCGGGGTTTCCGGATCGGGCAGGCGCAGCCGGACGGCCAGGTCCAGAGCTTCGTCGCGTCGCTCGGGCGGAAGCCCCAGGCAGATGTCTTCGCTGATGGTGGTCCCGATAATGGTCAGATCCGCCTCCTGGAGCACCAGGGCGGTTTTGCGCCGAACCGTATCGCTGTCCCGGGCCATGTCGACTTCAGCGATTCGGAGGGTACCGGAGGACGGCGTCAGCAGCCCGGCCAACAGGGCGAGCAGCGTCGACTTGCCTGCTCCGTTGGGACCGACGAGGCCAAGGACTCGTCCCTTTTCCAGTTTGAAGCCTATTTCGTGGAGGATGGGGGCGGACGGCGCATAGGCAAAGTGGACCGAAGCGGCGCTGATCACCGCGGCAGCAACCCTCGCCCGTGCATGATCCGCCAAGTGGCCACGGCCATGACCAGTTTGACCAGATCCTGGAGGATGAACGGCAGGAAGCCGATGGTCAGGGCCTTGTGCCAGCCGATGTCCAGGACGCGGATCAGGTTCAGCACTCCGCAGGCATAGAGCAGGGCCAAGCCTATCAATCCGGCCAGCAGGCCGAGGAGCCAGCCGGGTGTCCGAGTGGTTTTTCGTGCCTGAGTGAGCAGGCCGATGGCCCCGGCGGCCAGGACGAAGCCGATCAGATAGCCGCCAGTGGGGCCGAAGAGCACGGCCAGGCCGGACTTGCCCCCGGCGAATACCGGCAGGCCGATGCTTCCGGCGGCGACGAAGAGCAGGGCCGCGATCATCCCGTGGGGCCAGCCCAGCAGAAAACCGGCCAGCATGACGAACAAGGGCTGCATGGAAAAGGGCACCGGCCCCAGGGGGATGGACAAAAACGACCCCACGGCGATCAGGGAGGCCATCAAGGCGGTCCAGACCATGACGTGGAGGGATTGCAGGGATGTGGTTGCGGGCATGATGAGCGATTCTTCCTGGTTGAGGGTTGTCAAGTGAGGCCGCGTAACTGGCGCATGGTAAGAGACCTCTTGGAATCGCACAAGCCCTATCTTTTCTCCCTACTCCGTCACGGCATTCTTGATCAGTTCAAACAATCCACCCACGTCCTCCAACCCTCCCTCGTGGTACAACACCACCTGAACCCGTGCGTCGGGCAGGATTTTGACCAGGTAGATCAATGGGATTTCCCCGGCGCCCACGGACTCGAACATGACTTGGCGTTCGTCGGGCAGGAGCGGATACGGCACTTGGTGCGAGCGCTTGAAGCGCAGCACGCTGCGCTGGGTGTCGCCAACGCCGATGCCGATCATTTTTAGGCGCGACCCGAGTGCGGGGTCGTCGCGGAGCATGGTGAACAGGCGGTTGTACTGGTCCACCTCCTGGACGCACTGGTAGCAGTTCTCGCCGTAATACTTGAGCAGGACGAACTCCGCGGGCACGTCGGC
This sequence comes from Desulfonatronum thiodismutans, assembly GCF_000717475.1. NCBI lineage: Bacteria > Pseudomonadati > Thermodesulfobacteriota > Desulfovibrionia > Desulfovibrionales > Desulfonatronaceae > Desulfonatronum > Desulfonatronum thiodismutans. The sequence continues at coordinate 10,354 of NZ_JPIK01000027.1, read as the reverse complement.
CAGTAAGAAATGTGCCGATTCCTGCTCCAGGCCCAGGTAGGCGAAGTCCTGGCTCCTGTCCGCGGCGGTAAGCACGCAGGGCGGAAAATATTGGCCGGGCTGGAGACGGTGGGCGCGGGTCTCGCAGACCTGGAGGTCCGGGTAGGCTTCGCGCCAGGCAATATACCCAGCGGGATAACGGATGACGTTGGTATATCCCAGGCGCACGGCCCAGGCTGCGGCGATCTCGCTGAGCAGTCAGCGAAAGTCGCGGCAGTAGACCACGATGGGCCGGTCCTTGTCCGGTCCGAAGGTGTCCAGCATGGCTTCCCGGCGCTCCGGGGACAGGTCGCCTCGATCACGCAGATCCACGGGCAGGCTTACGGCCTCTGGCATATGGCCGGAAACGAACTCATAGGCAAAGCGTACGTCCACCAATAGCACGTTGGGTTTTTCGTCCATCAATCGACGCAGTTCCGGGGTGGTGATCAGGGCGTAGCCGTCCCGGTCCGCGGTGCGTTGGGCCTGGGTGAACAGGGGCGAGGTTTCTTCGGTGGCCAAAACAGGGCAGGCGGTAATGAGCAAAAACAGAGAGACGGCCAGGGCCTTGAAATGGTTGGCGGTGTGGTTTCGATTCAGGTGCATGGATAGTCTCCCGTGTCGTGACGTGAACAAAAAAGCCGTCCTCCCCCCGCGTACGGGGTTTGGACGGCCTGAGTTTATCTCATCGAGCGAACCGCGATCAGAGCGTTAGTTGATCGTGAATTCACCCGCGGGAGTATAACTGACGTTGGCGTCGACATAGTAGACGTCCTTCAGGTCAGGGCGCATGAACTGGAAGAGGTAATATGCTTCACCACTGCGCGCGCCCGTGGAGCAGATGAAGACGATGGGTTTGTCGTCCGTGCTGAAGACAGCGATCTGGTCTTCCAGTTCGTTCACGGTCATGTTCAGGGCGCTGGGAATGTGTCCGGCGGCGAACTCGGCCGGGGAACGGACGTCGATGAGCTGAATGTTTTCCGGGTTGTCCTTCATCAGCTGGACAAAGAATTCGTTGTCAATGGTTCCTTCAGCAGAACCGGCCTTCAAGGCGCCTTCCTCGACTGGAGTCTTGGGCGCGGCCGGGGCCGCGGCGGTCATGTGTGGGCCGTCCGCGGTCCAGACCACATAGCCGCGCTCCACCCATTCCGGATCCCCGGCGGGATAGACGGCCACGTTGGTATAGCCGAGAGCTTCGGCCTTCCAGGCGGATTGGTGGCTCAAGGGGCAATGGGTGCCGCCGCAGTAGAAGATCAGCTTGGTGTTCTTGTCCGCGGGCAGAACCTCGGCGGCCATCCGGTCGAACTGGCTGTCCGGCAGGCTGACCGCGGTGGGGATGTGGCCGACGTCGTAGCGGGGCTGCTTGGGTCGGGAGTCGATGATCATCACGTCGGTCACCGGGGTGGCCGAGAGCACGGCCCGGGCCACGATGGGTCGGACCGTGTCGATGGTGACCAGGGTGTGAAAGGGTTCGGGCACCTGGGCCGGATCCAACTCGGGCAACGGAGTGCGCACGTCCCGGGCGGTCCAGATCTGGTAGCCCAGCTTGACCCATTCCGGATCCCCGGCGGGATAGACGGCCACGTTGGTGTAGCCCAGGGCCTCGGCCTTCCAGGCGGACTGGTGACTCAGGGGGCAGTGCAAGCCTCCGCAGTAGAACACCAGCAGGGCGTTTTTGTCCGCGGGCAGGACTTCCGCTGCGCGGCTGTCGAACTGACTGTCCGGCAGGCTGACCGCGGTGGGGATGTGGCCGACGTCGTAGCGGGGCTGCTTGGGCCGGGAATCGATGATCATGAAATCCGTGGGCGGTTCGGTTCGCAGCATGGCTTCAAAGACCAGCGGCTTGACGGACGTGATGTCCATCAATGTGTGGTAGGGTTCAGGGACCTGGGCCGGGTCCAGATCGAACTTCGCGGTTTTTGGGCCGTGATGTCCGGCGCAACCGGCCAGAAACAGGACCGCCAGGGCGGAGATGATCAGTCGCATGGCAATCGAATATTTTCGCATGTTCTCGCTCCTTTGGTAGATTGTTGTCGCCACGGGCTCATCGTCCGCGGCTTTGGTGATCAGTACGTATTGCCAGGCAGGGACGGTTCGCGAACCGCCCCTACGCAGCATTCACCCTTCCGCCTTCTTTTCGCCCGCAGCCACTTCCTCGTACCACAGTTGATGGTGATGCTTGGCGTAGTGCTCCGGAACGCTGCCGGTGAACATGGACTTGAAGGCCGGTTTTTCCTCCTTGGAAATGGCGGCCATGTAAATGTGCACCAGCATCCCGGCGGTCACCAGTCCCACGGCCAGGTAGTGGATGGTCCGGGACCAGGCTGCCGGGTCGGGATTGTCGAGCATGATGGGGGAGAGAAACATGATCACGCCCGTGACCACGATCACGATCCCACCCAGCACAGTGGCCTGGGCAAAGAGTTTCTGGCCGAAGTTGTAGAAACCCTGGGGCGGCATCTCCGGGGTCATCCCGAAGCGCTGAAAGCTCTTCTTGCCCAAGGTCATCTTCAGGTTCATCTTCATGAACCAGGCCATGTCCCTGGCAGGGTTGACCGTGAAGGCCTCCTTCAGGAAAAGCCACGTATCCCTGGGCTTGAGCAGCACGTAGAGCACGAACACCCCGGCCCAGATCAGGCCCAGATACTGGTGCACGGCCAGCAGGTTTTCGCCTCCGCCGAACAGGGAACGCATCAGGTTCGGCCACCATGCGCCCAATGGGTTGAGTTGATCGTTCTTGATCAGCCCCAGACCGGTAAGCAGCAGGGCGATCCAGCAAAAGGCGTTGAACCAGTGGATGAAAATGGACAACTTGTCATGGCGGTGAATCAATTTTTCACTCATGGTACACCTTTAGTCCTGCTTGGAGGCTGTTGGTTCAGGATGTTTGGCTTCCGGACCGTGTTCATCGTCCTCAGGGTCCGGTGGATCTGGCGCAAAGGCCTGCTTGGCCCACATCCCGGCCACGCCCAGAGCGGACAGCCCCACCGCGACTTTGACCAGCGGATTGACCAGGGAAGCCATGACCGAATAGGCCTCTGGAAATTCCACATCCCCAACCCAATTCGCGGGTTCCGTGGCCGTGACATAGTACAGGTTGGGCTGGGTATCGATGCTCTTGCTGGTCACCCGCACCGTGGGCTTTTCCCGCAGCAGTCGGGAGACCTCGCTGTCCGGATCGTTCAAATCTCCAAAAACCCGGGCCTTGGTCGGACAGGTGTCCACGCAGGCAGGGGGAATGCCCCGGGCCAGGCGGCCGGCGCTGAAACAGAAGTCGCACTTGTCCGGAACGCGCTTTTCCGGATGGCGGAACCGGGCCCCGTAGGGGCAGGCCCGCACGCAGTTGCCGCAGCCGATGCACAGGGATTCATTGACATGGACGATCCCGGTTTCCCTGTCCTTGAACGTGGCCCCGCTGGGACAGGCCGTGACGCAGGTGGGCACATCGCACTGCATGCACCCGCCGGGCTGAAAATGGGTCCGGGTCAGCTTGCCCAGGGAAAAGTCCGGCGTGGTGTGCTTGATCCAGTTGCGCCAATACCCTTTGGGCACGTTGTTCTGGACCTTGCAGGAGACCATGCAGCCCTTGCAGTCGATACAGACGGAAGAGTCCACGACCATGGCGTATTTTTTCATCAGCCCACCTTCCTGCTCACGGTTACAAAGGTCTCATGCATGGCCATGTTTCCGGAGATGTAGTCCACGTGATCTTCCAGGACCTCGGCAATGCTGGCTCCCCGGTTGTGGACCAGGCGCTGGCCAGGGGAGAGCGCCCCGAATCCGGTGGTCATGTACACGGTTTCTTTCTCAATGCCCTCGAAGAATTTCAGGGCCAGTTCCACCCGAGCCGCATCGCTGGTTACAAAGACCCGCTCCCCGTCGCGAAAGCCCATGCCCTCGGCGGTCTTGGGGTGAATCCAAAGGGTGTTTTCCTCTTCGAACTCGATGAGCAGAGCGTTGTTGGTGTTGCTGTGGGTGAAGAAGGCCGTACGGCCCACCACCAGCCGGAGTTTGCCCTCTTCTTGGCGCGGCGGCTTGTAGGTCGGCATGGGGTCCAGCCCCATGTTGGCGTAGCGCTGGTTGTAGAGTTCGATCTTCTGGGCCTGGGTCTTCAAGGGCACGTCGAAGTAGATGCCGTAAACCTTGCTCGGGTTGTAGTAGACTCCGTCTTCCCTGATGGCCTGGGCCGCCTCGGGGATGCTGGCCAACTGCCATTCCCGGTACTGGTCGATGGTGAAGTCGAAGGTCTCCGGGAAGCCCAAACGCTTGGACAGTTCCGTACAGATGTAGCGCATGTCCCGGGACTCGTACATCGCCGGAACCACGGCGTCGCGCCAGATGGCGCAGGCGCAGGCCGATGAGCCCTGCAGGGCAGAGACCGGGTCGTTGCGCTCCAGAAAGCTGGGGGAGGGCAGGAGCAGGTCCGAGTACCAGGCCGTGTCGGTCATGGCGATGTCCGCGTTGACGATGAAATCCAGATGGTCGAGCATCTCGATGGTCTTGTTCCGGTTGGCCGCGGTCTGCATGAAGTTGGTCTTGAAGGTGAACCAGCCCCGGATGGGGTAGGGCTCTTCCTTGATGATCGCGTCGCGCATCAGCTTGAACGAGCCTTCGTGATGGATCAGGCCCGGAGCCATGCCGTGATCGATGCGGTCGTCAGGGTTGTCGTCGTACCAGGGGATATCAAAGTACGGGGCCCGAACGCCCACTTCCCGTGACGCCAGGATTCCGCCGGGCCGGTCCCAGTTGGCCAGCAGGGCGTTGACAATGGCCATGGAGCGGCGAATCTGGGAAGAGTCCTCGTAGTCCGAGGTCCGCCGGCCGGTGTAGACCATGGCCGTGGGGGCCGCGGCGGCGAGTTCCCGGGCAATGCGCCGGATGTCCTCAGCCGGGATGCCGGTTTCCCCGGAAGCCCATTCCGGAGTGTATTTGCGGACATGGTTGCGCAACTCGTCCAGGCCGAAGAGCATTTCGTCCGCAAACTCCCGGTCATACAGCCCCTCGTGAATGATCACGTGGGCCAGAGCCAGAAAAAAGGCCATGTCCGTGTGCGGACGGATGGGATACCATTCGTCGGCCAGGGCCGCGGTCTTGGTGTAGCGCGGGTCCAGGACGACCATTTTGCAGCCGTTCTTGCGGGCTTCCATCAGGTCGATGGTGTCCGGGGTGATGATGGCTTCGTAGGGGTTGGCCCCGGCGACGATGATGTATTTGGTATAGAGCACGTCGGGGTAGGGGGTCTCGCCGAAGGTGTCCAGGTAAGCCCGATGGTTGCTGAGCAGGCACAGGGTTTCGTGGGAAGTGATGTTGTAGGAGCCGAAGACCTCGGCAAAGCGGATCAGGAACTGGGACTGCATGTCCGATCCCGGGGAGAACATCACCCCGCAACGGGTGTACTTGTCGGCGATGCGCTGGAACTGCTCGGCGATGTGGTCCAGGGCCTGGTCCCAGGAGATGCGCTGCCACTTGCCCTCGCCCCGGGCTCCCTTGCGGAGCAGGGGGTGCTTGAGCCGGTCCGGGTCGTAGATGTGCGCCGTGGCCGCGTTGCCCCGGGCACAGAGCATGCCCCTGGATTTCAAAAATTTCGGGTTGGGGTCCAGCTTGATTACCCGGCCGTTCCGGACCCTGGCGATCATCCCGCACCGGTTGAAACACATGTCACAGGCCGTGTAGTGATCGGTGATCGGCCCGGCCTGGGGAGCCGGAGCCGCGGCGTGTCCGGTGGATACCAGACCCGTGAGGGCCGGGACCCCGGCCGCGGCGGTCATGGCCGCCGCGGATGCCCGCAGGAAATTGCGTCGGGAAAGTGTTTTCGTCGTCTCGTCCATGCCAAGCTCCCTCATTCGGACCGGGCCTGGGTTCGGCGAGGGTCGCCGGACCCAGGTCAATCCGGAGTCTATTTTCGGTTCACAAGCCGGAGGATCGGCTTACCATTGGCTTCTTGATTCTTTTGAGGGAAGTAACGGGCTGCTAGCCGCACTTGGCCGGAGTCGGAGAGTCCTGGGCTCCGTCATACAAGTACTGATAGATGTCCAGGCGATCCTGGTCCTCAAGCTTCTCGCCCCAGTGCTCAACACAGGGCAGATCCTGCCAAGCCTCGAAAACTGCTTTCCATTCGGCCTGGGTCTTGGAGTCCGGGCCAAGGTATTCAGCGGGAACCGCGCCCACCGGGTTTTCCATGTGACAGGGGCGACACTCCTGGCGAAACAGGAACCGGCCCTTTCGGGCGTTGCCGGCTTCGGCTGCCACGGAAATGCCGATGTAGGATGCCAGAATTACCGCCACGCCGATGCCCATCAGTGTTTGCTTTCTCATGTCCGTCTCCTTTAGTTATATGATTTCGGTTAATGACGTTGTCGTTCGTTTGTTCTTCCCGGATTAGCAGGATGTGTGCCAATCAACACTGTGTTGCCATAAGCTTTTGAATGGTATATGTTTTATTTTTCGACCTCCTGGTTTTCGCCCTTGCTGGGCAACCTGAGGGGCTTGTTTTGCATTGACAGGTGTTTAATCATGTTCATCATGGTGATGAATAGCCGCAAGGCGAGACATTGTTCTTTTCAGTCTTATGGAAACGGTACACGATCTTGGAGAGATAATGCAACCGGCAAAGCTATTTGAGAAGGCCTTTCAGTCTGGAAGCCCGGGGCAGGGCCAAGCCGGACTTTTTCCTCCGTTTGACGCGCACTGGCGGCAGATCCTTGAGGTCATGCAGGAGGGATTGTTGCTGGTGGACTCTAGCGGAACCATCAAGATGGCCAACAAAGCCCTGGAAGACATCACCGGCTATTCCCGCGAGGAACTGATCGGCTCCTCCTGCGCGATTTTCAATTGCGACGCCTGCAAGCGCGTTCGCTCCGACGCCCACCATGCCTGGTGCAAGTTGTTTGAAAAGAGAGAGTTTGTCCGCAAAAAATGTCACATCATGCGCAAGGACGGCACGTACGTACACATCCTGAAAACAGCTTCCGTGCTTTATGACGACGACGGGCAGCCCTTCGGGGCCGTGGAAACCTTGACCGACGTTTCCGAGTTGGACCGCAAGGAGCATGAACTCCAGCAGCTTTCCCGGCTGCTGGACGAGCGGACCATTTTTCACGGCATGGTCGGTCGTTCCGCCAAGATGCGGAAAATCTTTCGATTGATCGAAAAGGCCGCCCAGAGCGACGCGCCGGTGTTCATCTGCGGCGAGTCCGGGACGGGCAAGGAACTGGTGGCCAGGGCCATCCACGACCTGGGGCCGCGATCCGAGGAGCCTTTCGTGCAGTTCAACTGCGCGGCCCTGAACGAATCCCTGTTGGAAAGCGAGCTGTTCGGTCACGTCAAAGGGGCGTTTACCGGAGCGTTCCGGCACCGGCAGGGGCGGTTCGAGGCGGCCAACGGCGGGGATATTTTTCTGGACGAGATCGGCGACCTGCCCATGTCCGTCCAGGTCAAGCTGCTGCGCGTTCTGGAAACCAAGACCTTCGAGCGGGTGGGCGACAACCGGCAGCTCTCCGTGGACGTGCGGATCATCACCGCCACCAATAAATACCTTCCGAAGTTGATTTCCGAAGGCCTGTTTCGCGAGGACCTGTTCTACCGGATCAACGTCGTTCCCATTCGCCTGCCCTCGTTGCGCGAGCGCCGGGACGACATCCCGTTGCTGGCGGATTTTTTCATCCAGCGACTGCGGGCCAAAAGCGAAAAAAATATCAAGGGGCTGAGCCCCATGACCCTGGGCATGTTCATGAGTTATTCCTGGCCCGGCAACGTCCGCGAACTGAAGAGCGCCCTGGAGTACGCCTTTGTGCTGGCCGACCACGGGCAGATCGAGCCGGAGCATTTGCCCGTGGACATCCAGGTGCCGGTCCCCACCAAAGGCCCGACGGAATCCGTCGTCTCGGCCTCCTGTCCGGCGGAAAACGATCAGAAGACGCAACTGGTGGAGGCCTTGCGCCGTGCGGGGGGCAACAAGTCCGAGGCCGCGCGCATCCTGGGCATCAACCGGGTCACCGTGTTCAACCGGATGCGCAAGTACGGGATCGACATGAAAACCGTGATCCAGGTGTAGCCATGGACCTGAACTTGACTTTGACCCTGGCTCCCGTCGGCGTGGTACGTTCGTCGCTCAAACGTCTGGAAGACTGCCCCAAGCAGGGCCGTGAAAACGGCCCCACTGCCCGGATAGAGGTCGACGCCGCGTTTCGAGGGGCTTTGGATGGCCTGGCTCCTGGCGCGGAGATCCTGGTGTTCACCTGGATGCATCTGGCCGAACGGGACCGCCTGACCGCCAGGGCCCGGGGCAATCCGGACAACCCCTTGCAAGGGGTTTTCGCCTTGCGCTCGCCCCATCGCCCCAACCCCATCGGCCTGCATCAGGTTCGGATCGTCGGGCTGGACGCGAAACAGGGGAATTTGGACGTCTTTCCCTTGGAAGCCGTGGAGGGCACCCCGGTTGTGGACATCAAGCCGGTCCTGGCCAAGGGGCGTGGAGAGGGGACGCCCTACGGCCTGCCCTGGGGACCGCGGATCAGCGCCCGGGAGGCCGGGATGATCCGCGAAACTGGGAACCGGGCCTGGCAGCGCGGGTTGATGGCCGGCCTGAACGGGAACATCAGTCTGCGCCAGGGGGATGCCATGATCATCACGGTTTCCGGGAGCGCCAAGGGGCGGCTGCGCCCCGGCGACCTGGCCCTGGTTGATCTGGCCTCCGGAGCGGCCACCGGACCGGGGCGGCCCTCCACCGAGGCGGCTTTGCACCGGGCCGTATATGCGTCGCAGTCCAAGGCCCAGGCGATATTGCATGTACATCCGCCCCATTTGCTGGCCCTGAGCCTGGCCAAACCCGGAGGCGATCTCCTGGAGTCGACGCTTTTCGAGGCGGATGTCTGGTCCCGGAAGATGATCCGCCTGCCCGCGCTGCAACCCGGATGCGAGGCCCTGGCCAAACAGGTGGGCCGGGCGGCCATGGCCTATCCGGCCCTGTTCATGGAACGGCACGGCCTGGTCTGCTGGGGCCGGGACCTGGACGAAGCCCTGGCCCTGGCCGAGGAACTGGAAAGCTTGGCCCGGATCGACGTGCTGCATCGGAGTATGATGGACGGAAGTTGACTTCCCAGACCGGAATCGCGAACATCAAATATCCATTTGTCCGAACATTCAAGCCCAAAGGAGTCCATCATGAAAGCCCTTGTCGTCTACTACTCAATGTACGGACACATTCACACCCTGGCCGAGGCCATGGCCCAGGGGGTCGCTCAGGTGCCCGGAGCGACGGTTGAGCTGCGTCGGGTTCCGGAAACGCTCTCCGAAGAGGTGCTCGCCAAGATGGGCGCTTTGGACGCCCAAAAGAAACTCACGACGGTCCCGGTCTGCACCGTGGACGAGCTGGCCGAAGCGGATGCGATCATCTTCGGCACCCCGACCCGGTTTGGGAATATGTGCGGCCAGATGCGCCAGTTCCTGGACGCCACCGGCGGGCTCTGGGCCGGAGGCAAGCTGATCGGCAAAACCGGCAGCGTGTTCACCAGCTCCGCCACCCAGCACGGCGGTCAGGAATCCACCATCCTGACCTTCATCCCCTTCCTGATGCACCAGGGCATGGTGGTGGTCGGCCTGCCCTATTCCTTCCAGGGCCAGATGCGCATGGATGAAATCACCGGCGGTTCCCCTTACGGCATCTCCACCATCGCCGGCGGTCAGGGCGAACGCATGCCCAGCGAAAACGAACTGGAAGGCGCGCGCTTTCAGGGACGCCATGTCGCTGAAATCGCGACGAAACTGGCCAAGCCGTAATCCATTGGTCAACGGCCCGGAAAAAAATCTTTCAACCCACTTGACATCCGCGGCCATTTGAATAGATTCCGTCTCTTCGCACGGGGCTGTAGCTCAGCTGGGAGAGCGCTTGAATGGCATTCAAGAGGTCAGCGGTTCGATCCCGCTCAGCTCCACCAACGAAAAAACAAGGGTTTACGGATAACACCGTAAACCCTTTTTTCGTTTCAATGGGTAACTGTGATGGGATGACCCAGGGAACACTCGAAAAAGCACGGAAAACCTTGAGAACGAAGGCGCTTTGTCCACGGTATTTTTCGTAGGCCAAAAGCCTTTCTCCTCCGCGCCTCTGTGCCTTCAAGCGAGTCTTCGAGCGGGCGAGAGCCAGGAACGACGACCATCTCACGCCCGCCCCCGTCGGGCCTAGAGCCGCGGAGCCGCTGAGGGTTTGAACCTGCCTTCGGCCAAAAGCCTTTCTCCCCCGCGCCTCGGCGCTCCAAGCGAGTCTTCGAGCGGGCGGGAGGCCAGCAAAAAGACCATCCCACGCCCGTCCCCGCCGAGCCTAGAGCCGCGGGACCGC